>CAMQYB010000104.1 GCA_947039055.1 uncultured Deferribacteraceae bacterium | reverse complement strand
TAGGTAGTATGAGTTAGATAGATGTTTTCCAAAAACTAAAAAGAAGCGAGCAAAGAGAGTGTGCAAAGTACAGAGAATATAAAATGAAAAAATTATTATTTATAGTAACGTTGCTTTTAATGTTTAGTATGAATACTTATGCAGAATATAAAAAAGAAAATTGGGATAAACTGTATGCAAATAGAATAAAAATACTTAAAGCAAATAATTTTGTTGGCTATAAAGGTAAAACAAATATAGGAAAATTATTTTATAAATAATATGTCAAAATCATCTATAATGTTTAGTGCAATTTTTTTAGCATCAACCCCAGCGGTATTTTTATCATTTAAAAAAATCGCAAAATATATAAACTTATTTTCTTTCTCAACAAATCCAACAAACCAACCGTTATCGTTAGAGCCACTTCCTGTTTTTCCGAAAATATTACTATCACTACTATTGCCATTATTCTTAATACTACTATTACTATCTACTCTCATAATATTTTTAAGTATCGCTATATGGTTTTGATTATAGATACTTTCATTCTCTAAAATTTTCTGAAGCACATTCACCTGTTCAACTGGAGATATTTTAAGTGATGAGTTCAGCCAAAAACCGTTCAAATCTGCTAGTTTATTACTACCGTTACCGTACCACTCAGATGTGTCAGCATTGCCATAATTTAATTTCTCTAACTCATCTGTAAAGATATCATGATCAATTTTATTAGTCATTTGATGATAGTACCATACGCACGATACTTTAAAAGCTTCTCTTAAAGTGACATCTTTATTCCATAAATCAAGCCAATATTTAGTACCGTTATATTTCATTTTACTATTTTCATCTTTGAGAATATTATTGTTTAATCCGATCAGTGTTGAGACTATTTTAAAAGTTGAAAACGGTGAAAACCTTGTGTTCGCCATCTCTTTATTATAGATAAAATAATTTTGACGAGGGATATAGAAAACAGCTGTACCGTTTTTACCATCAAAATATTTACTTAAATCTATATCTTTTTCAGGAGCAATACTGTTGCTATTATTATAAGTTTTTACGTTATCAGTTTGTGTAGTTGTGGTAGATATAACTTCAGTAGGTTTATCTTTCTTTGTACATCCTACTATAAAGCAAGATAGAATTATGAGTGTTAAAAATATTAGTTTGATATGTTTCATTTTGAGTATTTTTCTCCGATGTAGAATATTGTCATTTCCATTCTTTAAAACTGTAAATATAAAATCTTAAATCTTAAATATTGAAGTCAGTTAATAATATACAACAATAATCAACCAACATAAATAGAAATAAAAAAAGAGGTACCAACTTAATGATACCTCTTATATGAATTTATCAATTTATTAATTGAATAAAATTTTATGTGTCAGTAGGTGCACCAAGTACAGGTTTTTTCCCGATACCTAAAAACACACCTAACGAAACTACTGCAGCTATAATACCTACGATATTAGAAATATCCATAGGAAGATTAAATCCTATTTTTTGCGATAAGATAAAACTTACCGTAACGGCTGTCATAAATGTTGCAGGAAGCGATGCGATAAAGTGAAGTTTACCTTTACGATAAAGATACGCAGCACTTGCCCAAAGTACAACAGTTGCTAAAGTTTGATTTGCCCAACCGAAATAACGCCATATAATATTGAAATCTATCTGTGAAAGTAAAGCACCTATTAGAAATAAAGGAATTGCAATATATAGACGGTTAAGATTAGGTTTCTGAGAATAACCAAATGCTTCAGCGATAGTTAAACGAGCTGCACGGAATGCTGTATCCCCTGATGTGATAGGTAGGATAATAACACCAAGCACTGCAAGAAATCCACCTATACTACCCATAAGAGCAACAGCAGTTTCATTAACAACATTTGCAGGCCCACCGTTAGCTAAAGCAGCTTGTAACATTTCAGGTGTTTGATAGAATGTCATACCAACAGTTGCCCAGATAAGTGCGATAACACCTTCACCGATCATAGAGCCGTAAAATATAGATTTACCTTGGCTTTCATTTTCTACACACCTAGCCATAATAGGCGATTGAGTTGCATGAAATCCAGATAATGCTCCACACGCTATAGTGATAAATAGTAGTGGCCAAATAGGTAATCCACTAGGTTCTTGATTTATCATTTCAGCAGCAGGATAGAAATCATAACCTTTAACAAATAACATAGTAACCATACCAGCAGCCATGATTAGAAGTATAGCTCCAAAAACTGGATATAGTCTTCCAACTATTTTATCAATAGGTAGAACAGTTGCTGCGAAGTAATAAATAAATATTACAACAAGCCATATAACTTTATCAACTTCAGTAAGTTTTTGTAAAAGCATTGCAGGAGCTGTAACGAACACGACTCCAACAAGCAGAAGTAAAACTATAGAAAAAACTTGCATGATACGTTTGAATATAGCACCTAAATTGTACCCAACGATAGTCGGTACATTTGCACCTTTATAACGAATAGATAGCATTCCTGAGAAATAATCATGAACACCACCTGCGAAAATTGAACCTAAAACTATCCAAATAAGAGCAGCAGGACCGTAGAGTGCACCAAGAATAGGTCCAAAGATAGGCCCAATTCCAGCGATGTTAAGTATTTGTATTAACCAAACTCTAGCACGACTCATAGGAACAAAATCAACTCCATCTGGTTGAGTTATAGCAGGTGTTTTGCGTTCAGGATCTGCTCCAAAAATTTTCTCAACGATCGTACCGTAAACTTTGTACCCCACAAGTAATGCGGCTAGTGCTATAAAAAAATAAACATAATTCGGCATAAAATCCCCCTCTTGTAACGTTTTGTTTTTACTATATAATTAGTAACCACCTATAATAAGTTTCAAAAGTGATAGATGATTACTATTATAATCTTGAATTTTTGAGTAACAATAATTTAAAATAGTGATGCTAAAAACTTTTCTATAATTTATAATGGTATAAGAAAAGCCGTGAACATCGGAAATAATAATATCAATACATTTATCTATACTACTATATACAGCGAGTTAGATTTTAATTTCTGCTCCAAGCAGTTTTACGAACGCACTAATAAGCGCTGGATGAGCTGGCCATGCAGCAGCGGTTACAAGGTTATCATCAACTGTAGCATCAGTTAGAGTAGCGTTAGATTCAGTCCAAGTTCCACAAGCAATTTTCACATCAGGCATAACAGCAGGATAAGCTGTACATTTTTTACCTTTAAT
The DNA here is from genome assembly GCA_947039055.1 of uncultured Deferribacteraceae bacterium. Taxonomy (GTDB): domain Bacteria; phylum Chrysiogenota; class Deferribacteres; order Deferribacterales; family Mucispirillaceae; genus CAMQYB01. The sequence continues at coordinate 3,575 of CAMQYB010000104.1, read as the reverse complement.
AACATCAGCAGTTGCAAGCAGTTGAGGTCCATGACAGATTGATGATATCGGTTTTTTTGCATCATTGAACTCTTTAACGATTGCAATAACACGAGCATTTAGACGAAGATATTCAGGCGATCTACCACCTGGAACATATAGACCTATATAATCAGCTGTATTTACTTTATTGAAATCATAATTTATTAAAAAGTTGTGTCCAGGTTTTTCGCTATAAGTTTGATCGCCTTCAAAATCATGAATAGCTGTTTTTATTGTGTCACCAGCTTTTTTATCAGGACATACAACATCGACTGCGTATCCCAACATAATAAGCATTTGAAACGGTACCATTATTTCGTAATCTTCAACGTAATCGCCTGCAAGAACTAGTATCTTTTTTGACATGAGTGTCTCCTTTTAGTTATATATCAATCTTTCTAAAAAATAATTTAACTACTATAAAATAATATATTAACAGAGCCATTTATCTTAAAAAAGCTAAGTTAATATTAATTTATTAATATTATTGATAGTTTATGAAAAACATATAATGTATTTTATATGAATAGCCTCAATTTGTCAATATTAGCAAGGTTTTTTAGAGATCAATAAAGTTATGATTTGCAAACCGATAAATTATATAAATTTAGTTGTAAAATGATTTATTATACTATTGAATTTATCTGTTTCTTAACGGTCTATAATTATTGCTAATATAACTGAATAACAGTGCACTTAATAGAAGTTTAAGTTATCTATTTATTTATATATTAAGAGCTTGGTAATAGTATGAAATTGCTTGATATCTAAAATCATCACTTGACAATTTAAGCAAGAGATATTAAATTATTTTAGCACTCTAGTATAGTGAGTGCTAACGGTTTTCAGTATTAGACTCAGATAATTGAAAAATAATTAAATAATCATTAAATTGAAATAATATAATAAGTAAAGCAGGGGTATTTTTTTTATGGCTAAGAGCATGCAGTTTAAAACAGAGGTATCGAAATTATTAGATATCGTTATTCATTCATTATATTCTAACAAGGATATTTTTTTAAGAGAGTTAATATCGAACTCATCAGATGCGATTGATAAATTGCGTTACGAGTCATTAACGGATTCTAGCAAATGCGAGAACGATACAGATTTCAAAATTAAGGTAATCGTAGATAAAGATAGTAAGACGTTGACTATTTCAGATAACGGAATAGGCATGACGTATGATGAAGTAATAAACACATTAGGAACGATTGCAGCATCAGGCACTAAAGAGTTTATGAAGATGATAGAGGATAAGAATAAAGCAGACACTGCACAGATGATAGGACAGTTCGGAGTAGGTTTCTATTCAGCATTTATGGTATCTAGCAAGGTTGAAGTTTTAACACGTAAAGCGTTAGAGAAAGAGGCAGTTAGATGGTCATCAGAAGCTGATGGAAAATTTACTATTGATAAGGCAGAGAAAGAGAGCCGTGGTACGGATGTAATCCTATCATTAAAAGAAGAGGATTTAAAATATCTTGAAGAGTGGACACTTAAAGAGCTTGTAACAAAATATTCTGATTATATTGAACATAAAGTTGTTATGGATGTTGAGCGTAAGAAGATGGACGATGAAGGCAAGATGACAGATGAGGTTGAAATCGTTGAAGAGGTTTTAAACTCTCAGAAAGCTATCTGGTTAAAAGATAAAAATTCTATTACAGATGAAGAGTACAACGATTTTTATAAACATATAACGCATGATTATTCGACACCTATATCAAGAGTGCATTATAAAGCTGAAGGTAATTATGAGTTCTCAGTTTTATTATATATCCCTGAAAAAAGCCCGATGGATATTATTTATAAAGAGTATAAATCAGGACCTATGTTATATGTTAAACGAGTTCAGATTATGGAGAACTGCGAAGATCTTATTCCACCATATTTAAGATTTGTGAAAGGTGTTGTAGAGTCTGATGATCTACCTCTTAATATTTCACGTGAGATATTACAGAACAATAAACAGATTGAAGTTATAAGAAAGAATATAACAAAAAGAATTCTAGATGATCTAAAAAGTATTAAAGAGAATGAGTACGAAACTAAATATCTAAAATTTTATAAAGAGTTTTCAAGAGTATTAAAAGAGGGTCTACATTACGATACTGAGAGAAGAGAGCAGATAACTGATCTTCTACTTTTTGCATCAACTAATATGGAGAACGGTGCATATACGACTGTTCAAGATTATGTAATGAGAATGAAAGCAGATCAAGAGGATATATATTATATAGTTGCAAAAAGTTATAATGAAGCTATATCGTCACCATATTTAGAAGGTTTTAGAGATAAAGATATTGAAGTTCTAATAATGACAGATGATATAGATGATATCGTAATATCTTCAACACGTGAGTATAAAGGTAAGAAGTATAAATCGGTTGTTAAAGGTGATATCGAACTTGGTGATAATAAGGAAGATAAAGAAGAGAAGAAGAAAGAGTTTTTAGCGTTAACAGATTTTATTAAGGAAGAGTTAAAAGATAATATTGCAGATGTTAGATTGTCTAGTAGATTGAAAGATTCGGCTGTATGTTTAGTAACAGGCGAGCAGGCTATGGATCCATATTTAGAACAGATGATGAAAGCTATGGGAGAAAAAATTCCTGTGAGCAAACGAGTTATGGAGATCAATCCTAACCACGATTTATTTATATCTATGAAAGCGATATTTGAGAAAGATAAAACTTCTGAAATTTTAAAAGAGTACACGTTATTGTTGTACGATCAAGCATTGATACTTGAAGGTGATAAACCTATTAATCCATCAAACTTTACAAAATATATGTCAAGATTGATGGCTGGAAATTTAAAATAGTATAGAACGATTTTACATGCTATTATATTGTTGTGTACGCTTGATGTACTACGACTATACGATTATACAAGTATACAAGTATACAAGTTAAGAATTTAGAGGAATATATATATGGAAAACATTCATGCGACTACCGTTGTTGCAGTAAATATTAGAGGCGGTATAGTGTTAGCGTCAGATGGACAGGTAACATTAGGCAGTATGGTGATGAAAGATAATGCACGCAAGGTACGTAAGTTAGGCGACGGAACGGTACTATGTGGATTTGCAGGTTCAGCTGCTGACGCGTTTACTTTGATGGAACGTTTTGAAGGTAAATTAAAAGCTTACTCTAATCAGTTAGCACGAGCTGCTGTTGAGCTTGCGAAAGATTGGAGATCTGATAGATATTTAAGAAGGCTTGAAGCTATGATGATTGTTGCAGATAAAACAGATATGTATCTTTTATCTGGTACAGGCGATGTTATTGAGTCAACAGATGGAATAACTGCTATCGGATCAGGTGGAGCTTATGCGTTATCAGCAGCAAGAGCGTTAGCACAAAATACAGAATTATCAGCTAAAGAGATCGCAGTGAAATCTCTAGAAATCGCAGGAGCGATCTGTATATACACAAATCAGAATATAACAGTAGAAGAATTATAAGATTTAGTAGCTATATAACTGTCAAAATATTTACGGTTTAACAGTTGTGTAATTATCAAAATGGTTACGGTTTGAAATGATA
>CAMQYB010000103.1 GCA_947039055.1 uncultured Deferribacteraceae bacterium | reverse complement strand
TTTTAACAATAATAAGGTAGTTAAGATATATTTGAGTGGTTATTTTGGGGACCAAGATCAAGTAATAAGTATTGATGCGTTCACAGTAAGAGGTTTTGGAGCGGCAGCGTGGTATGCAGGATTAAATCAGTTTACAGTTCAAAAGGACTTTACTCCACCATCTACAGTTCAGATGAATAAATATCATGGACAGCCTGCGGCAGACAGTAAAAAGGATCAGGTAGAAAGGAGTCTTCGTAAAGCATTTGGAAGTCTAAACCCTGAACCATATGCAGGCACGTATTATGCTGAAGGAATATGGTTTAAAGATGTTAAGCTGGTAAGCTGGGAGGATGTGAAAGCCACATATCAAGTTATTTTTGGTATTGATGAGCGTTTTGGTGGACTACATAAATATCCTAACGGTCAGAAGTCTGCAACAATGACCATTATAGTTGTACATCCAAGAAATTAAATTTTAATAAAAAACTCTATCTTGTTTTAAGATAGGAAAGTTTTAATAAGTATGTAATAAGTTTTAATAAAAACCCCATCTTGTATTAAGGTGGGGTTCTTTTATATTTAACTATAAATAACTTCTCAGCACTAGTCATAAATAAGTTCTCAGACGATCAATCCATACTATAATAATATTAGATGATAACAATTAATTAAATATCATATATATGCTTTCCTACATATACCTACTTTCGATAACTTCGTTATTAATGCTTATGTTAATGCGTATCACAATATTTAGATTTAATTTCAAGACTTTTTTTGTATTTAATAATATAACTTACCTATCATAACTTATTAAAAAACCCTTACTCATTATTGATTAAAAAGTTGTAATGTATAAAAAAACACTATACAAATCTTTAAAAAACACTATATTGTTTGTTATAGTATTTTAAATAGGGAGAATTTATGAAAAAACTGATTTTTAAAATAGCACTACTCAGTACGCTACTAATATTCGTTGCGTGTACTGAAGCTGGAGATAATGTTAGTAGTGGAAGTTCTAATTTAACGATACCAAACAGCACCTTGGTTGCTAAATTTTTTGGCGATATGGCTTCTAATGATCAAAATACAGAAAAAAGAGCTATCGCAGGAAGTGCAGGGATAAATGAAGGTGGTGTTACTTTTAAGTTTGATAAGCAAACTGAAAAGTTTGTAGATGGTAAGGCTGAAATCAAGTTTCATAATGATGACAATACTGCTGCTGAACAGAGTGCTGCTCTTAAAGCGAGAGTAGCATTTGAAGCAAGTGCTATAATTCAACATAAGAACAATAAGATTAATGGATTATCTCAATTAGTTGATGTTCAGATGCAACTAGATGAAGGTAGTATAACTAATGCTACGGCTATTGTTACCGTCAAAACAAGTGGTGAATCTAAGTTTGAAGATGGAGATATAACTAAAACATTTCAGATAGCGTTAACTGGTGATTATTTTGCAGAACCGATAGAAATACCTAATACAGACTTAGATAAACTTAACAATAAGCAATCTGCTGTTGTTACTGCAACATATGGAACTGCTGGTATTGCAGCTCGTGAAATCACAATTAGTGTGACTGATGGTGTGTTTCTTGCTGATGTTGCTGCCAATGTTACTTTTCATGCAAATGATAATGATGTTATTAAACGAACAGTTGCTATGAAAAATGCAGTTACTAAAGCTGTAAGTGATATACTTAAAGATTCAATTAATGCTATTACTGGCTTAAATAAAAATGCTACAGTTATTATAAAAAATATACAAAATGGTAAGGCTACTGCTACTGTTACTATTAAAGCAAATGATGGTTATATATTTGAAAACAAAAGATATAATAAAACATTTGATATAACGTTAAATAGTGAGGATATTGGACTTATAACTATTACAAATCAAACGTTAACAAATACGTTTAATAGTAGCGCTGATGATAAATCGAATGCTATTACTGTAGCTAGTGGAACTGCAGGTATTCCAGCGAATGGAATTACTCTAACTTCACAAAACGGTAACTTTAATGCAATCACAACTAATGTTACATTTAATAGTACGGATAGCTCTGCTGGAAAACAAAATGAAGCTATTCTATTTAGTGTTAGAAAAGCAGTAAATGAGATACTAAAAAACCAAGGCAATATTATTACTGGCTTAAATCCAAACGCACTAGTTTTAGTTACGATTACGGACGGGACGGATACTGCTACGGCTACAGCGACTATTAATACAGTAGATGGTTATCAATTTGAAGATAAAACCACTACTAAAGAAATTAAAGTAACATTAAATGGTAATTTCACAAATCATCTAACAATATCAAATAGTAGTTTAGAAGTAGCGTTTGATGGTAGTGATGTATCTCGTCAGATTACTGGGGGCATTGCCATCAATAAGGGTGCAATCACTCTTAAAGTAACTAATGGCGTATTTCAAGATGATCATGAGATCGCTCTTACTTTGAGCGATGCTCATACATTTGAACAACAAGCTGAAGCGATTATAGTTGCTGTTAAAGATATAGTAGACACTATGCTTAATGATCCTCTGAACCACATTGAGGGCTTAGGTGAAAGTATTGTTACAAATGTTGTAAAAACTGAATCCACGAAAGTTACGGCTACTGTTACTATTAATGCAACCGGTGATTATAAGTTTGAAGATGGAAAGAAATCTAAAACATTTAATATAACTTTAATAAGTGACCAGTTTGCACTTATCATAATAGATGAAACTGGAATTAATATTGCACGATCTAATAATTCGCATAAAAAAGCTGGACTAGCTGCATTTACAATTCCTGCTGGTTTTGCGAATCTATTAACTCCTAAAGTAGTAATTAGTTTTCATAATCTAGATAACGTGATTGAGGAGAGACGTCCTGCACTTAAAAAAGCTATGCAAGCGATGAATATACCTAAAGGTGCAGGGGTTGTTGTGCGCACTGTTAGTGACTTACAAATGAATGGCTTAACTATTGACGTGACTTTTTCACCTGCTACAGGTTATAAATTTGGAAACGGAGATGCAGACAAGAAAGTTACGATACATGTAACTGGATTTAATGGTGGTCCAGGGATACAAACAATATATCCTGGTGCATTCAAAATCAGTGCATTCGATCCTGCCTCAAACTATGCAGGAATAAAGGACTTTACCGTTGGGGCTAACTTTTCAGCATCTACATTAGGGATAAGTGGCTATAATGCAGCGAGTGGTAATCCTATTGATGAGATTAAGCAAGAACAAATAAATAAGACTCTTCGCAAAATATTTTTACAAGCAAATTCTCAGTATACTGAAGGAATGATCTTTAAGGATAATTCTGGAAATGTCACGCTTGATGACTGGAGTTCTCGTGGCGCTACTTATACCATCACTTTTGATGTTGAAGATCTTAATGGCCCATTTCAATATGCTAACAAAAACAATAAACTAAGGATTACAGTTATACATCTTATTTAATAAATCTTAAACATTCCTATCTTGTTTTAAGGTAGGAAAGTTTTAATAAGTATGTAATAAGTTATAATAAAACCCCATCTTGTATTAAGGTGGGGTTCTTTTATATTTAACTATAAATAACTTCTCAGCACTAATTATAAATAAGTTCTCAGACGATCAATCCATACACCTACTTATCGAACTCTAGAAATATCAATTAATATCAATTAATCTATATACAATTACTGTGTTTTAAATTATAATATAAGTAATATGACTTAACTTAATAAAGATTTTAGCGAAACATAAGTTTAATACATAAATATATACCGTATGGTATCTTAAATCTCGGGAGTGTATTATGAAAAAAATATTGATACTGATTTGTATATTCTTAAACGGTTGTGTGCTTGATCCATATAATGACTACTTTGAAGATACCGTATACGAACATTACAAAATGGAATATAAATTCTCTGATGGTAATCAATATACAGGTAACTTTATGCATATTTATTTGCCATATCAACTGCCTACTCATCGGACTAAAGATTTTCTAGGCACTCTCTCGCTTATTCTAACTTCACCTGAATTAAACAATAACATAACAATGCAAATTATGAATTCTATCGGCACTGATGTATCATACGACACATCGTTTCATGTATACTTAAATGAATATAACAAACCTGTGTTTAATAGTAATAGTAACTTCGATATGTCTATCGTTGATCCTACAAATATTAACTATTATTCTGCAACAATTACATATAACGAAACTTGGCATGAAATTAAAAATACTGTGCAAATTCATCTGCGTCAAGAACTCTCTCCTTACACAACAATTAAATATATGGTCATGATTAAACCTCATAACTCAACTGAATATAAATATCTAAAACATACCGTGCTTGATAATTTTGTCACTGAACAATCTATATATGAAGGGATACCGTTACCTTCTATTTTAAAATAATTGCAACGCTAATCTAATGGAGATTTTTTAATGAAAAAAATACTAATATTAATATCCTTATGCGGTATCTTAAACGGATGCTGTAACGATTGTGGTGAGATAACTCAATATCCTTACGAAGGATTTATTTATGAACTTAATAACAACTCTATCGTTAGTGAAACGACCTCTTTCTCTGACGGATATAGCTCGAATACTATTGCAATTAAAACTAATTATGAACTTCCTAAAAATCGTAGTAAAGATATTCTAAGTATCATAATACTATTTTTTAACAATCCTGAACTAAGCGATAATATGGACGTTCATTTTGCCTATGATGATAATACAAAAATAAATATCTATAAAACTTTTTACGATTATAACGGCACAACAGTTAATATTAATAGTAATTACGATCCACTCATAATTGATCCCATGGATACTAACTACTACACTACAACTTTGACTTTCTATGTAGAGTGGCTAGGGCTTATGAATAAAGCTCAAATCCATCTAAGACAAGAGCTTGAACCAACTACTAAAATAAGCTATATGATTACGGCACAACCGTTTAAAGATCAACCTTATGAATATATAGCACACACCATGCTTGAAAATCTTGATGTTAGACCTACTAATGGTACTAAACAACCATTGCCTGATATCTTAAAATAAATCGACGTTACTATTTTATAATAAGTGATAAATGTGCTAAATATATCTATACAAAAAACCACCTGTTTTAGGTGGCTTTGTTTTATCTCATTATTTATCTATGCAATTATTCAGTTATTAGTTTATTAAACTATTTGTCTATTAATCTATTTACTTATTCAACTATTCATTCACTAAACTATTCACTTATTCAAATATTAGTTTATTAATTTATTTACTTATTCAACTATTAATTTATTAAACTATTTATTTATTCTGTTATATATTTAAACTCTCTAAATATTCTATCGCTTCTGCAATTTCATATTTCTTTGCAACATCTAATGCTGTATCGTTCTTATGATCTGTACCGTTTAAATCTGCACCGTGATCTATTAAATATTTCATCATCTCTAAATCATTTATAACTGTTGCTTCGATTAATGCTGTGCCTGACTTTTCGCCACTTGAATTAACATCTGCTCCACGCTCTACTAGAAACTTTACCATCTCAAAACTTTCCTCTGATGCTGCGTAGATTAAAGCAGTTTTACCAAAATCAGTATGATGATTTATATCAGCTCCTTTACTCAATAGATACTCAACGATATCAAACTTTATCTGTCGTGCTGCAATCGTTAAAGCTGTGTCACCTTCATCATTCTTAAACTCATTATTAACACTATTTTCAACACACTCTTGAACCTTTTCTAACCAACCTGCACTTGCCCACTCAACGATTGTCATCTTGCTTATATCCATACCAGTTTCAACTAAAAACTTTACAACTTCTAACTGTCCTTCATCTGCTGCGCTTGTTAATACATTCATATCGTATTCATTTACAACTTCTAAATCTGCACCATTATTTATTAGATATTTTACTACCTCTAAATGTCCTTTATCAGCTGCTCTTATAAGTGCTGTAGATCCGTTACTATCTAACTTATTAACATCTGCACCATGCTCAACTAAATGTTTTACTATATCAATTACATCATCTTCTGATGCCCATGTTAAAGCTGTCCAACCCCATTTATCGGTTCTGTGAATATCTGCACCACTCTCTACTAGATATTTAAAAACATCTAACTTGTTATCTCTTAAAGCTAGAGACAAAGCTGTAAAAATATTTTCACTCTCAGCATTAATATCCATACCTTGTTCAATTAAATATTTAACAATATCTAAATGTCCACCCATTGACGCCATCATCAACATAGTGAGTCCATCATCATCACCATTTTTCACATTAATATCAGCACCCTTCTCTACCATAAATTTAACAATTTCTAAACTTCCGTTATTTATAGCACTCATTAATGCTGTGCCACCTTTATCATTTATTAGATTGATATCTGCACCGTTTGTTATTAAATGAATAGCGACTTTTGAATGTTTTTGTAGTAAAGATATCATCAACGCAGTTGAGCCGTACACATCCTTTATATTAACATCTGCACCTTGTGAGATAAGTGTTTTGACTAACTCTAAATGTCCGTTATACGAAGCATACATTAAGGCTGTGAAATCATACTCGTTAACTGTTGTATTAACACTCACACCGTTTTTTATACACTCAAGTATACCTGTCACATCACCCTCTTCTACCTTCTGACTAAACTTATCAATGCTATCTTGCATTACATAACTCCCCTGCTATATTTTTATTTTTTATTTATTTTAGGTTTTCTATCATTATATAATTTTTCAAACTCATCAAATGAAAGCATTGCATTTGCATAAAGTCCGTAACCCATAAAGTTTGATGTTGCAAATTTTA
>CAMQYB010000102.1 GCA_947039055.1 uncultured Deferribacteraceae bacterium | reverse complement strand
TTGAGCAGTTGGCACACTTAGAACAGTTCGTTAATAAGCAGATATCATCTTATTTGAGCTATTCATTGATATATACATATACGGTTCGTCTGAACAATTCAGTTAAAAGTAAATATTATTTTATGTAATAATTGTCAAAAAACAGATATCATTTTATAATAATTATTAAAAATTAGATATTATTTTATGGGGATATAAAAATAAATATTCAAGATCCAAACACTATCAATCATACTCCAGCAATGAAACAATTTTATGATATGAAAGAATCATATCCAGACTGCATACTTTTCTTCCGTATGGGAGATTTTTATGAAATGTTTGGTGAAGATGCAATTGTCGCTTCTGCTATTTTAGGACTTCAATTAACATCAAGAAATAAAAACGCTAAAAACAGTATACCTCTATGTGGAATACCTCATCACTCATACGAAAGCTATCTTAGAAAACTTATTCAAAGTGGAAAGAAAGTTGCAATATGTGAACAGCTTGAAGATCCTCGTGAAGCTATCGGAGTTGTTAAAAGAGGTGTTGTTAAAGTTGTAACTGCATCGACTGATCTAGAAAATATGGATGCGACTTCATTCGATAATAATTTTCTGCTTTCTATCACTCATAACGGAAACAATTATATTACGGCTGTTGCTGATGTATCAACTGGAGAGCTTTATCTTAAATCTGTTCCTACAGAAAGTATAGTTGATTTTATCGAACGTTTATCACCTAAAGAAATTATATCAAATAAAAGTTACGAAGATTTAAATAATTATAACTTTCAAGTGAAAGAAATTCAGTGTAATAAAAATCGTATAAAAGACAGTATCTTAAATCATTTTGATATCACAACAACGGACAGCTATTTTATAGATGATGACACCCTGCTCCCTACATATATGATTCTCTCTTATTTAGACGATCTGATTATAAGCACAAAATTATCGCTACCTAAAATATTGTCTGATGATAAAATTTTAATACTCGACTCTATAGCTGTAAAAACTTTAGATCTTGTACCTAATAAGGATAAAAACAATAAATCATTATTTGATATACTAAATAAATGTAGCACTACTATGGGTGCTAGATATTTAAAATCTGCAATATTAAATCCGTTGCGTGATGCTACTCTTATAAATATGCGATACTCTATAATCGAAAAATTTATAAGCTCGTACGATATGACAGATACGATCCACTCACTACTTGATAAATCTATAGATCTATATCGTGTCGCTACAAAAATTATCACAGGCACAATACTGCCTAAAGAGTTAATCGCTTTAAGATCTCTACTTTTAAAATTGCCAGAGATATCTGCAATATTAAATAGTATCTTAGGCAACGACAACCTCAATCTGTTCCTTGATCCGATCGAAGATCTTTCAACACTGATAGGCAATGCGATGAACGATAACCCATCTAATAAAGTTGGCGATGGATCTATTATTAGATACGGTTACAACTCTCTTATGGACGAAATCTTAGATCTTAAAAAAGATGTAGATATTAAACTTGCAACTATTGAACAGAAAGAGAGAGAAGCATCAGGGATCGGACAATTAAAAATCGGATACAATAAAGTTTTCGGATATTACATCGAAGTGTCAAAAGGTAATGTCAACAGAGTACCAACTTATTTTGAACGTAAACAAACATTAGTCAACGCTGAGAGATTTTTTACAACTGAACTTAAAATTTTAGAAACAGATATTTTATCGGCTGATGATCGTCTATCAAATTTAGAGAAAGATCTTTACAACGATATTAAAACATTTGCAAGTTGCAAAATAGATATTATTCGTAAAATTGCGACAAGTATTTCTGAGCTTGATTTCTTAATATCATTAGCTATCGTTGCAAAAAATAATTCATATTGTAGACCAACTATAACGGATGATTACAATATATCTATCAAAGATTGCAGACACCCTATAGTTGAACAAGCACAAAATTCATCATCATTTATACCGAACGATTTTGATATAACTAATAGTAACAATTTAATGATTATTACTGGTCCGAATATGTCTGGTAAAAGCACATATTTAAGATCTGTTGCGATATCAGTTGTGATGGCTCACATGGGTTCATTTGTCCCTGCATCGTCTTGCACTATGTCGTTAGTCGATAGAGTTTTTACAAGGATCGGTGCTCACGACAATATATCTAAGGGAGAGTCTACGTTTATGGTTGAGATGATTGAGTCTGCAAATATCCTCAGAAACGCAACAGACAGATCTTTGATAATTCTTGATGAACTTGGCAGAGGAACATCAACGTATGACGGAATATCTCTCGCCACTGCAATTGCAAATTATATATTAGAGCGTATAAAAGCTAAAACATTATTCACAACACATTATCACGAATTAACAACGATCGCCGATATGCATAGTAACGCTGAATGCTATAAAGTTGATATCAAAGAGTGGAAAGATGAAATAATCTTTCTGCACAAAGTTGTAAAAGGTGCAAGCGATAGAAGTTACGGTATCTATGTTGCAAAACTTGCATCGCTACCTGATGAAGTTATTGTGAACGCAAATAGAATTCTTAAAACCTTAGAAGAACATAGAACCGAAGATATGATGATAGACAATAATAGCAGTATTGTGAGTAGTTGTACATTTGCTCATGATAAAAATACTCACGATAGAGACTGCGATAGTAACGGTACAACGAACCTTATTGAAAGTAGTGCTAATAATAAAATTGGTGATCGTGACAGCGGTAAGGCTAGTAATATTTCTAGCAATAATAATAGCGACAATATCAACTATAGTAATAGTAATAATTTAAATAATTACAATAGTGGTACGGTTGAAAATAGAGTTCATTCATCGTCACTTACAAATCAATTAACGAAAGATAAAATAGAACTTCTTGATGAGATAAAAAATCTTGATATAAATAATCTATCTCCAATGGACGCTTTAAATCTTCTATTAAAATATAAAAAGATGGTACTTTAATGAGAATTAAACAGAAAGATATTGAACTCGACGATTTTATTATTATGAACATAATATATATATTATCAAAAATACCTATTTGGGTATTGATATTTGCAACGGTTGCTTACGGTAGGTTATCGGTATTTTCATTAATAACTATATCAACATTTATTCTATTATTTAGAGTTTACCTATCTTTAACAATGTTTAAGGTAAGCATTAGAGAGTCGATTTATAAAAGTTTTGCAACACTCACATCTACAGTTTTCACAACGCTTGCAACTATACTAATGGTGCTTATATACACATTAATTCTTGATAGTTTTTCAAAAATAATATTGCTATTAATTTTTATATTAATAGTTGTTTTATATCCAAAAAGTGATACAGATCAGATAGAGGGACGATATTTAAGATACAACAAATTGATTAGCTTTATAGTAACAATTTCATGGCTAGGCTTATTGTTGACAGATAGCACTGAATTCAAGTTATTAAATCTTGCAGTGATAATTTTGTTAGAATTTATAGATCTATTTTATCTAAATGTAGTAAAAGTTTCACTTCAAGAAACCTCTGAAAACTTACCAGCTAGCTAATTAATGTTCTTGGTTTGAACTCCATTAACAGAACATAATCATTAACTCGATACATAAAACTATTCACGCCTAATAATAATCTTCGTGATCTAGCTATTCACACAAACTCTTGCTCAACCATCAGGCAATTAGAATAACATTACAAACTCTACACACAAAAAAACGTTCGGTATAAATAGTGCAATCAAAGATATAATATACCCTCTCATAACTATCTAGCCGAACGCTAAATTATATTTCCCTAATAATTAAAATCTAAATAATAATCGTAAACTCTTAACTAACTTATAAATTAGTCAACCAGTAAACCGATCAACCAGTCAATCAATTAATTAATCCACAACATCTCTTGGTAAGTAGGCAACGTCCATAAATTATCATCAACCAACAACTCTAACGCATCACCATTTGAACGACACTCGTTCATCAGTGGAATAATTTTATCTCTCAATATCTTAGCAGTTTCATAATCATACTCTGATATAGATTGTAACTTATCCATACACTCATCAAGTGTATCTAAAGCCTTACATAATTGATTAATATATTTGCCAACTTTCTCTGCAATACTTTTCTGTGCTGTAGGCTCAGTTGTTATCCCTGCTTGTATAGCTGCTATTATATTCGCAGTTAGTCGTGTGTGGTAATCTATCGCTACTGGAAGAATATTGTTTCGTCCAATTCTTGATGTTGATCTAGCTTCGATACTAATCGTCTTAATATATTTCTCATACAAAATTTCTTGTCTTGCAGGTAGCTCGTTTGCAGTTAAAATATTGTATCTTGAAAACAGTTCTACAATATGTTTATCTTGCATCGTTCTAATCGACTCAACAACATTTGGATAGTTCGGTAAGCCACGTTTTGCAGCCTCGTTATACCACTCTGTAGAATAATTGTCACCGTTATATATCACAGCGTAATGCTCTGTTAAATATTTTTTAAGGATCTTGCTTGACGCTGTTGTAACATCATCACCTTTTGCAATATAACTTTCAATATCTGTCGCTATATCATCAATTGATGCAATGATCGCTGCGTTCATCACAAATATAGCCTGTGCAATACTCTGCGACGCACCTTGTGCTCTGAACTCAAACTTGTTACCTGTAAAAGCCATTGGCGATGTACGATTTCTATCCGTTGCATCTTTTGGTAACTTAGGTATAGTGATTACACCTAAATCAAGATCGCAACTTTGATCTATAATACCATTACTACCCTTCACAATATTATCTACAACTTGCATCAACTGTGATCCTAAAAATACTGACATAATCGCAGGTGGTGCTTCATTTGCACCAAGTCTATGATCGTTACCTGGACAAACTGTTCCAAGTCTAAACACTTCAGGATATTTATGTAACGCTCTGATAATTGAAGTTAAAAATACTAAAAATTGTATATTTTTTTCAGGCGTGTTTCCAGGTTCTAACAGATTATTGCCTTCATCATCAGCCATAGACCAGTTATTATGTTTACCACTTCCATTCACATAAGCGAACGGTTTCTCATGAAGTAGACACTCAAAATTGTGATCCTTAGCTGTATCTTTCAGCACGTTCATTATTATTAAATTATGATCTGATGCGATATTTGCTTGCTCATAAATACTTGCTAACTCAAACTGCATCGGTGCAACTTCGTTATGTCTTGTTTTAGCAGGAACACCTAATTTAATTAATCGCTCTTCTGCATCTTCCATGAACGCTAAAACTCTTGATGGTATTGCTCCGAAATAATGATCATCTAACTCTTGTCCTTTAGGAGGTTTTGCACCATATAAAGTTCTGCCTGTTGCGTATAGATCTGGACGCAATAAATAAAATTCTCTATCTATTAAAAAGTATTCTTGCTCTGCACCGATCGTATTAATTACCTCTTTAGATTTTGATCCAAAAAGTTTTAACACTCGTAACGCTTGAGAAGATAGTGCTGCGACTGATTTTAAAAGTGGGATTTTTCTATCTAAACATTCGCCTGTGTATGAGATAAAAACTGTAGGGATATATAAAATATTTCCGTTCTTATTTTCACTTATAAATACTGGAGATGTTGGATCCCACGCTGTATATCCTCTTGCTTCAAATGTTGATCTTATTCCACCTGATGGAAATGATGATGCGTCAGGTTCTCCCTTAATCAACATCTTGCCTGAAAATTCTGATATAACTTGTCCGTCTGCAAGAAGAGATGTGAACGAATCATGTTTCTCAGCCGTTGCACCAGTCATCGATTGAAACCAATGAGTGTAGTGTGTTGCACCCTTTGAGACAGCCCAATCTTTTATCGTATTTGCAACGATATCTGCGAGCGATAAATCAAGTGGTTCACCGTTCTTTAACATTTTTTGCAATTTGTTGAAAGCATATTTAGGTAAACGTTCTCTCATAACTTTTTCATTAAAAACATTCATTCCGTATTTATCAACAATATTTTTGTCTTCACAATTATTTACAACGTCAAGTGCCTCACGTTTAGATATAGTCATAAACGCACGTTTTCTAAAATTCATACTCTCTTCCTCATTATTATTGATACTTTAATGAATAATATCTTTTAACTTTTTCAATTAAAAAAATCTTCTTTCTAAAATTAGTTTATCGATTTTTATAGAAATAAACAACACGCATAAACTAGGTGTATATGGTACTTGTATTTTGTCTAAAAATCAACAACAGTATATATAAAATATAGTATTAAATTAATTAATTAATATTTTTAACTCAAAAAAATTATGATCTATCATTAAATAAAGCTATTATTATGAAATTTAGCGTATATCGTATCTGTATAATGGATAAAATTTCATATCATAAAGTGATCCAACTAACTGTAACTTAGAACATGTTTTAAAATATTACAATATTTTGACAGAAATACCTATTTTTAATTAACAAT
Organism: uncultured Deferribacteraceae bacterium; assembly: GCA_947039055.1. GTDB lineage: Bacteria > Chrysiogenota > Deferribacteres > Deferribacterales > Mucispirillaceae > CAMQYB01. The sequence goes on along the minus strand of CAMQYB010000102.1, from coordinate 386 downwards.
TTATAGTATGATACTGTAAAATTAATAGTATAAAAAAATCAGCTAGTCTAAGTTATGATATGTACATACTTTCTTCTTTATACTGCTTGATGAAATTTTATATTGTGTCGCAAAAAATCAGGAGAAGTTTATTATGAAAAAAAGAAAATCGATAGGGCTTGTAGCCCATGATGCTAGAAAACCAGACCTTATAGAATGGGTTGAGTTTAACGGAAAACGTTTATCAGATCACACTCTAATATGTACTGGTACAACTGGTTCACTTATCGAGAAAGTCTATATGAAAAAGTTTCCAGATCTAAAAACACATATCACAAAACTTAAATCAGGTCCTTTAGGTGGAGATCAACAGATCGGCGCTCTTATAGCTGAAAAGAAAGTTGATG
>CAMQYB010000101.1 GCA_947039055.1 uncultured Deferribacteraceae bacterium | reverse complement strand
ATTATATTTATTGTACTATTGTAATTAGATACTATTATATTTATGTACTATCGTATTATTTATTACTCTGGATCAAGAGTACATCTGTTAGAGAGCATAGAGTTTAGAAGTTTTATTTTATATGAGGGTGGAAATATTTTAGAAAATCAATTAAAACATGAAAAGTCATCGTATTTACTAATGCATTCTAAGAACCCAGTTGCGTGGCAAACATGGTCAGTAGAGACGATCAAACTTGCCAAAATGCTTAACCGTCCTATTTTTTTATCATCAGGTTACTCATCATGTCATTGGTGCAAAGTGATGGAGAAAGAGTCTTTTGAAGATGAAGAGATTGCAAAAATATTAAACGAAAAATTTATTCCGATTAAGTTAGATAAAGATGAGTATCCAGATGTGGATAAAACGTATCAATTTTATTTACAATCAACGGGTCTTCAAGGTGGTTGGCCGTTATCGGTATTTTTAAATCAAGACCTAAAACCTTTTTATGGAGGCACATATTTTCCTCCTGAGCAGAAAGGCGAAGAGTTTACATCATTTAAAGAAGTTCTAAATAATGTTGTAATGATTTTTAATAAAAAACGATATGAAATCGATAAAGTGGTTAGGGTAAGAGAAAAATTCTTAGACGATTTCTATAGCGTACCAGCTAAAGTTGAAACAAATAGAGATAAACTTGCAAAGATCGGTATAAATGAATTTAAAAAAATAATGGATAAACAGTACGGTGGATTTAGAGAGTCTGCAAAATTTCCATACATATCATCACTACTATTTTTAGCCGATTACGCTGAAGAAAGTCAAGATGTGTTAGAGTTTTTATGCCTAACAGCTAATAATATGGTATCTAAAGGGTTATACGATCATATCAACGGTGGATTTTTCAGATACACTATGGATAGACAGTGGCTTAGACCACACTTTGAAAAAATGTTACTTGATAACGCTTTAATTCCAAGGTTTCTTTTTAAAATGTTTGAACTAACTGAGGATAGAATCTATCTGTATATCGGGAAACAGGTGATAGATTTTGTTATATCAAATATGATAACTGATTACGGAATATTAAATTCTATTGATGCAGATAGTTTAGATGGTAACAGAAATTTAGTTGAAGGATATTACTATAAAGTCAACGATGTTGTATTCTCGATACTTGCAGAAGATGAGCTAAAATTCTTAATTGAAGAGATACACGTTGATAACGGCTTAGTCACACTTAAGAAATTAGATTTTGTGAAACGAGTTGCAATACAACCGATCTTTGATAAAGTGTCGGAAAAAATTGGAACATCAAGATCAAAACCGATAGTTGATAATAAAGTTGTTACCTCTAGTAATTATATTTTCTGCACAACGCTATTAGATGCTTTTGAAGCAACAGCTGATGAGTATTATTTAGAGTATGCTAAGTTGTTATATGTTAAAATAGGCGACTATATGCTTGATGGCAAAGAGTTATTTAGAGGCAGTTACGGTGATAAAAGAATTGAAAATCAAACATTAGAAGATTATGTTTTCTATATAGAAGCGTCATTAAGATTTTTTGAAATCACAAAAGATAAGGCGTTTATAAATATTAGTAGTGATGCTTTAGTAGAGATTAAGCGTAAGTTTATGAGAAAAGATGGATTATTGAAAGTTGGAATAAATACTGATTTTGTAGAGACGTTTGATGATGATAAACCTAATCCACTATTAACATTATATTACTTATCGCTTAAGTATGCAGATCTAATGGATTTTGATATATCAGAAGTGTTAGAGAGATTTGTTTTAGATAAAGCACACTCTTTTCCAACAGGTCACTCAACGGTTTTTAAGAAGGTATAAGAGTTCAGATAATTGATTTTGATAGGAAGATAAAATAATAATTGAAATATTTACTACTTTTTGGTACTATCACAGTATCATTAATAATATACGGAAGAAAAATATCTAATGGATTCAGATAGGGTTTCTAAAATTAATATAAGGCATGTTTTATATTTGTCCCCAATGACAGTTGTTGGTAATGCTTGTGCGTCTATTTTTGTCAGAAAAATTTCTTTAAAATATCAATTTAATAATTTATAGTTTATATATGGTGTTTAAACTCATCACAGTTGTGATTTGTGAATTTGTGTTAAATATATTTATGTTAGCTTTGAGAGTAACATAGTTAAGAGATGGTTATAAGATTGTTAAGTATATTTGTGATTATTAAGTTTATTTTAGATTATTAAGTATATTTTAGATTATTAAGTTTATTTTAGATTATTAAATTTGTTTGTGATTATTAAGTTTATTTTAGATTGTTAAGTATATTTGTGATTATTAAGTTTATTTGTGATTATTAAGTTTATTAGAGATTATTAAATATATTAGAGATTATTAAATTTATTCGGGAGATTTTATGAAATTATTTAGTGTGAAATTAAGAGTTGTGTTTTCATTTTTGTTTTTCTTTATGTTAGCGGTTTCGTTTAATGCTGAGGCTGCCACTAAAATTGATGCAACTACGGTTGATAACTACATTAAAAGCATGGGCGTGATATATAAAGATATGTCAAAAAAAGAGACTGAAAAATTTATGATCTCAGTTAATACTTTATTATTTTGGGAAGCGTTAAGAAGTGGTGTTGTTGCAAACGGTGGTACGCTTAAAGAGTTAGATAAGAGTTTGGATTCAGATAACGAGTTTCGTGATTTGATTAAATCAACTTTATCATTTTTAAGTCAGGGCGTTAAAACGATGTTTTCTAAAACTGATTTTAGCGAAAAAACTGTACAAAAAACATTAAATGATATGAGTGCAGAGTTAGAGAAATTAAAAGGAACATCTAAAGAGAAATACGATATTACAGTAACTGCGGTTAAATCATTAAATGGCAAGAGTGTAAAAAAAGTAATTAAAGAAGCTGATGCTATTCTTAAAAGGTTTGACATTAAGAACTAATTTTACCTACTGTATAGATTTCAAGTATAGATGATAATAGTTGATTTATACTCAATTTATCTGCTGTATTATTTTTTGTAGTTAATAGAGCGTTTATATAGTATATTTATTGAGATGACCATTTATATTGAAATACTTACTACTGTTGATATGTTGTGAAAATCGAACATAGATATTAATTGCAACTTATGCGAAAATTGTTTATATGATAAGTATTACGCATAATAGCAAGATTTGTGTGAGAGTATTAGTTATCAGTTAATGGAATTCAGATTATAGAGTTTATTAGATATTACTTAACGCATTGACAGTTATACGTTTATTAGATATCAGTTAATGGAATTAAGATTATAGAGTTTATTAGATATTATTAAATTTATTTAGAGAGGATTATTATGAAATTATTTAGTTCAAAGTTTAGAGTAGCGTTCATTTTCTTCATGTTTTTCATATTGGGTAACACCTATAATGTAGAGGCTGCGAGCAAAATAAAATCAGGAAATATTAGTGAATATGTAAAAAGTCTTAGCAAAATATATGAAGATATGTCAGTTAAGGAAACTAAAGAGTTTATGGTTTCTGTGAACACAGTGTTATTTTGGGAAGCGTTACAGATCAGTGCTGTTGACAGTGGTGGTACGATTAAGGAATTAAACGAAAAAATTAAAACAGATAAATCTATCTATGATTTTGTTAAATCTTCTCTTTCTTTTGTTATATCACAAGTATCGGATTTATTTGCATCACCAGATTTTAGTGAAGAAGTATTACAACAATCGTTAAAAGAGATGGATGCAGCACTTGTGGCACTTAAAGAAAGCTCAAAAGAAGGTTACGATATTACTGTTAAGGCGATCAAAACTTTAGATGGCAAAACAGTTAAAAAAGTAAAAAAAGAAGCTGATGTTATTCTTAAAAGATTTGATATTAGTAGATAATTATTAAGTGTATCTATTAGTTTATCAAGAACGTTAGAATAGTTTATTTTACGTTGATTGGTTTTTTGTATAGCATAAATGTAACTAAAAAATAGGAGTATGAGTTGGAAACATCTTTAGGGATTGAAGTAGGGGTTATCGTTATTTCAATAATATTATCTGCGTTCTTTTCAGCAACAGAAACAGCATTAACATCTCTTTCGCCATTGAAAATAAGGCATATAATGGAAGAAAAAGGAGAGGCAGCAAATTCTTTATCTTTATGGCTTCATCATCCAGGAAATGTTTTAAATACGATACTTTTTGCAAATAACTTAGTTAATATTTTAGCTTCAGTTTTAGCTGCAAGAATAATGGAACAGATTTTTGTTTCAGCATCAATCGGTTTAACAACAGGGGTAATGACTTTCCTTATACTTATTTTTGGTGAAATAACTCCTAAAACATTTGCAAAAAACAATGCTCAAACTGTAGCGATATTCAACATGAAGATATTAAAGATTTTCTATTATGTTTCATATCCTATCACTTTTATAATGTCATTTTTTGTTAGTCTAATTTTAAAAATTACTGGCGGAAGTGCTGACAATAATAGTAAAATGACCGAGGACGAGTTAGAGTTTTTAATAAGTGTTGGTGAAAAAGAAGGCGTTCTAGGTGTTTCAAAAGGGGAGATGCTTGGAAATATTTTTGATATTTCTGATATGCATGTAAAAGAAGTTATGGTTCCTAGAATTGATATAAAGGCGCTTAACGAAAAATCAACTAAAGAAGAGTTTTTAGAATTATTCAAAAAAACTGAATTCTCACGTATTCCAGTTTACAGAGAATCATTAGATAATATTATAGGTATATTATATATCAAAGACGTTATAAAATTATTTGATACAGTGTTTACAATGGAAGATGTTTTAGGATTTATAAGAGAGCCGTTGTTCTCACCTGAGACTAAAAATATAGATGTTATGTTGAAAGAGTTTCAAAAAAATCGTTCACACCTTGCAGTTGTTATAGATGAATATGGCGGGACAGCTGGTATCGTTACAATGGAAGATATTTTAGAAGAAATCGTTGGCGATATAATTGATGAGTTTGATGAAGTTGATGATGAGATAACTAAAGTTAATGACAACATGTTTCTTGTAGATGCAAGAATGGATTTAGATGATTTCTGTGAAGAGTTTGTGCTTAAGAAAACTGAAGAGATGAGTGAGTATGAAACTTTAGGTGGATTTGTGTACGATACGTTTGGAGAAATTCCAAATGTTGGTGATGATTTTGAATGGGATGGGTATAAGTTTACTGTTAGAACTATGCAGGACAGAAAACTTGGCAAGATAGAAATTTTGAAAATTACTGTTGAAGCAGATGAGACAGATGAGAGTAAAAGAAAATAGTTATGGAAGAATTAAATACAAATTTTAAAGCAGGTTATATATCTATCATAGGTTTGCCTAATGCTGGGAAATCTACGTTAATTAACAGGTTGATAGGCGAGAAAATTTCGATCATATCTCCACGTAAACAAACAACAAGAAATGTTATTCATGGGATAAAAACAACTGAAGAGTATCAAGCTATTTTTGTAGATACGCCAGGATTTCATACTCCTAAATCAGCACTTAATAAGGCAATTGTAAATGAAGTATCATCAGTTATTCCAACGGCTGATGTCATAACTCTTTTAGTAGATTATAATGAAAACTTTGGCACAGATTTTATGCGTCTAATTGAAATATTGAAAGGTACAGAACAACCGAAGATCGCTCTTATAACTAAGATTGATATGACTAAAGAAAATAATCTTTTCAAAACTGTATCTATATTAAATGAGCTGTTAAGGTTTGAACATATAATTCCTATATCAACTATTAAAAATATTAATATTGATAAATATATAGAGTTAGCTGTTAGTGAGTTACCGAACAATTATAAGCTTTATGATGCAGATATGGTAACCACTCAATCGGAGCAGTTTCTTATTTCTGAGTATGTTAGAGAACAGATATTTTTAAATGTTAGAAATGAAGTTCCATACGATGCATATGTTCGTATTGAAACTATTGAAACGAAGAAAGGCAAGCTTACTGTTTCTGCTATTATCTATGTTCAAAGAGAATCTCAGAAGGCGATTTTAATAGGTAAAAATGGCGAGATGATGAAGAAGATAGGAGAGTCTGCAAGAAAATCTATCGAAGAGTTTTTTGGCATACAGGTCAACTTAAAACTTTGGACATCAGCGAAGCAGAATGCTTTCTTAGATGATGAGTTTTTATCATTAAATAAATAATCACTTAGGATAATAAAATGAACCTAAGAACCACCCTCTCTATAACTGTTTATATATACATATTATTTCAAGCTAGTTTTTCCGTAGCAGATACTAGATATAGTTTTAATTTTATCAATAAGTTAAATAATAGCTTCGAATTAGGTATCTTAAATGTTGATGATAATGGAGTTAAATTTTCAGTTTTTGCAGTAGCTGATAATAAAAGTATTTATGCTTTTTATCTAAATGATGATGGGATAATTACGGATAAAATCAATTTAGAAGGTATTTCTAAATCAGATAATAATTATGTATTACTTTTTACAATAAACAATCATATCTATGATCAAATAATCTTACTTGCTAAACTAAATAATAAAAACGAATTAATTATGTTAGATCAAATATCTGCAACTAAGATAGACAATACTACATATAATTTTTTGACAGATGCATCAATTTTGTCAGAAGGTTCAACCTTAAGTGATTTAGATAATGACAAACATAATGAGATAGAGTTAGATTTTATAAGTAACCAGCTAAGGTTATTAGTTGAGATAGTTGACAATAAATTTGAACTAGATTTAACATCAAATTACTATAAAAACAGTTATAATTATTTATCATCATTAGACAAGTTGGATGAGTATCTTTATAAGGAATATATCCTTTACGGATATTTATCAGGCATGCTATCAAGAAAAACTATAGTGA
>CAMQYB010000100.1 GCA_947039055.1 uncultured Deferribacteraceae bacterium | reverse complement strand
AACCTAGCCCAACTTGCAAACCTAGCCCAACTTGCAAACCTAGCCCAACTTGCAAACCTAGCCCAACTTGCAACCTAACTATTTACTAGTCGACTAAGTGCAATAGCTACCGCCGATCTGACTGATAGATGGTTAAACCCACCAACACCTTCAATCGGTTCTAACACAAAATCTACCATCTCAAAAATGTCTTCTGTAAAGCCCCAACCCGTACCAAACAATAATAAAACATGCTCATCTGATGAAAGTTTTGATAGTTCTTTAAAACTGATAGTTGCCCTTGAACTTCTTGCCGTTGTTGCAACTATAATCGGTTTGTGACCTATCTTATCTTTTATCTTCTTGATAGCATCTAATAATGTAGACACTATACTCGTTCTTGAAAATGCTTCACTTCTGTTAGGGTTATACTCAACACCGTAACCTTTTACCCAGTGATTTATAACTATATTAGCTATATCTCGCTGTGATTTTATAGGAGAAATAATAAAAAAATCATCCACTCCAAATGTACACGATGATCTTGAGATATCATGTATATCTAAATTCGTAATCGATGTCGTTACAACATCTTTCTGCTTATCCTTCATAGGATAATGCATTAACGCAATAGATAAATTAATCTTCACAGGCTCATCGTAAAAACTCTTGCAAGCTTCTACCAATCGACTCTCTTTACTCTGATCTTTAATTGAAACAAGATCAGGTCTTGAAGCCTCTGTTGCCGTAAAAGATTTATCTGTACGCCACTCCTCAATTCGTTTATGATCACCCGACAATAATACTTTCGGTACTGTCCATCCCATAAACTCTTCTGGACGGGTATAGTGAGGATACTCTAGTGATGATGCTGAAAAAGATTCGTCAACTAATGACTCCTTATCTCCAACTACTCCGTCAATAAGACGTGCAATAGCATCTATCATAACCATCGATGCAGGCTCACCACCTGTTAATATATAATCCCCTATAGAGTATTGATAGTCGCATAAATGTTCGCTAACCCTTTCATCAACACCTTCGTAACGTCCACAAATAAATGTTAAGCTATCAAACTTCGATAACTCAATAGCATCTTTTTGCTGAAACCGTCTACCACGTGGATCAAGAATAATAACTTTATGTCTGCTACTATCTACCCCCTTATCTTTAAGGCTACTTTTGATCGACTCTAAGGCGTTATATATCGGCTCGACTTTCATCACCAAGCCAACACCACCACCGAACTGATAATCATCTGTTGATTTATGTTTATCCGTTGCAAAATCTCTCAAATTTATAGCATTAATTTCAATCAATTTGTTATCTAACGCTTTAGATATAACTCCTTGATTAAAAGGAAGCTTACACATATCGGGAAAAATTGTAATTACATTATAACTTTTCACTAACCAAACCTATCGTATCTATAGTAATAACTTTCTCTATAGAATCGATTCTTTTTACATGATCTGGGTTATTTGATATAAGAGAGTAACTGCCATCAGTTAACTCAATTCTAAAGATATCCTCAGTTGAGACTTCAAGATAATCGACCAATTTACCGATCAATACACCTTCAATATCCACAACCTTCGCACCATCTATCTTATACCAATATATCTCCCCATTATCTTCAACAGGTAAATACTCTCCGTGTACATACACACTAGATTTCTTAATTAATTTAGCCTGTACATCATCATTAATACCCTCAAACTTTACCAAGAACATGTTCTTGTATGAAGATATCTCTGAAACAGGAAAAATACGAAATTGCTCATCATTACTACTCAAACAGAGTTCAGTGGTAGTTAGTAAAATATCAACGTTATCCGTAACAGGCTTTAACTTAACATAACCTTTAAAGCCATAAATGTCAGCAATATACCCAACTTTCACATATTTGTTCTGGTCTTTATTTGACATTATATCTATTACTCTTCAATAATATCAAGTCCGTATCTAACTTCAGACTTTGCAGATGCAGCAAGCAATATAGTTCTTATAGCTTTTGCTGTTTTACCTTGCTTACCTATTACTCTACCTAAGTCTGATTGAGCAACACGAAGTTGTATAGTTTTACCTTTTTCAGAATCAACTTCTGTAATTTCAATGGCATCTGGATTTTCTACGATTGGAGTAACAATAAATTTCACTAACTCTTTCATAATAGCCTACTTCCCTCTAAACTTTTTTAACACTAAATTTTTCTAAAATACCTTTTTTTCTAAATAAGCTTCGTACCGTATCGGTAGGTATCGCACCAACACCAAGCCATTTTAATGCTTTGTCTTCATCAATCTTTAATTCTATTTCTTGTGGTAGTGGGTTATAAGTCCCTATGATCTCAATAAATGCGCCATCTCTTGCAACTCTAGAATCTGCAATAACGATACGATAAAAAGGTCTCTTTTTTCTACCAAATCTCATTAATCTGATTTTTGTAGCCATTGCTTAAATCTCCTTACTTTCTTTTTTTTATTTACTATCTAATATCTCTATTATTTTATTTACTTACTTTACAATAACATTTACTACTTTATTAATAAGTAATAATTTTAGTTATCTTATATTCTTCATCACTTTACTTATCTCTTTCATAGCATCTTTCTCGTTTTTGCCAGAGATACTTTTGCCAACTTTTTTAAACATCTTATTCATCTGTGTTAGTTGATCGGCTAATTTATTAATCTCATTAACAGTAGTTCCTGATCCAAGTGCGATCCTCTTCTTTCTGCTACCATTTAATATATCTGGAGTTTTGCGTTCAACATAAGTCATAGAATAAATAATCGACTCTATTCGCTTTAATTTGCCATCATCCATATCACCAACTGGTAATTTAGATTTCAAACCTGGTACCATTTTTAATATACCTTCAACTGATCCTAACTTTTTCATCATCTTAAACTGTTTAAGAAGATCATTATAATCTAATCCTACTTTAACTTTCTTAGATAACTCTTCTGCTTCTTCTTGATCTATAAGTTCTGAGGCTTTTTCAACTAACGTTACTATATCACCCATACCAAGTATGCGTGATGCTAATCTATCTGGATGAAACAGTTCAAATTCGTCGAAACGCTCTCCAGTACCGATAAACGTGATCGGTTTACCTGTAACATATTTAATTGATAACGCTGCACCACCACGAGTATCACCATCAGTTTTTGTAAGTATCACACCCGATATATCTAAAGTATCATTAAAAACTTTAGCAGTGTTTACGGCATCTTGACCAGTCATAGAGTCTGCAACGAAAAATATATAATCTGGATTTAGTATCTTTTTTAGATCTACAAGTTCACTCATTAAATCATCATTAACGTGCAATCTACCAGCTGTATCAAATATAACAATATCTTTAGCTGCACGTCTTGCAAAAGCAAGCCCATCTTTAGCTATAGTTAAAACATCACTCGTATCGTGATCTGAATATACATCAACTGCGATATTTTTACCGATAACTTCAAGCTGTTTTACAGCAGCAGCACGAAAAGTATCGCACGCAACCATTAAGCTGTTTTTTGATTGTTTTGAAAAGTATTTTGATAATTTACCAGCTGATGTTGTTTTTCCTGATCCTTGAAGACCAACCAACATTATAACTGTAGGGGGATTAGGGGATAACGGAACCGATGGAGTATAATCTTTACCACCAAGAATAGTGATAAGATTGTCATTAATTATTTTAATGAATTGCTGTGAAGGAGAAACATTTTTTAAAACTTCAAGCCCTACCGCATCTGCTTTAACAGATGTAATAAATTCTTTCACAACTTTAAAATTAACATCAGCTTCCAGCAAAGACAGCCTTACTTGTTTCACAGCCTCTTCAACATTAGCATCAGTTATACGAGTTTCACCTCGTAGTCGACGAAAGACGCCCGAAAGCTTCTCGTTCAAATCCGCAAACATGGTAAATAATCCCTCACGGTCCTATAAAAATTTAGTACGATGGATATTACTATAATTATAGTACACTGTCAAGTATTATTTATTAATAAAAAAAGATATATACATCTACTATTAACACCAATTTGACAACAGTTGATTTACAATTAAATTGTTGAGTAAATTTGACCTAAAAACTTAGCTTATTTCTGTAGAAATCTGCTTGATAAAAGTAGTTTGTTAGCTAACTAATCAGTTTAGTAATCAGCTAGCTAACATAAATTATATTCTATTACTATTCTTTACTATTTTTTAAGTTTAACAACATTTTTAAGAGTTGGATATTTTGCACCCTCTACTATCTCCCAAGTATTTACGAAATCCCATGATGAGAATGTAGTTTTATTTTGAAACTCAACATCAGTTTTTACAGTAGCATGATCGCTATTAGTCAATGGAGTTGTTGAGTAGTAAAAGTTGTCAGTAGGGGTAATAGTAACTGCAATAGGAGGAGATGTTTTCTCTTCTTTAAGCCCTAATATCGGAGTAGTTACAGGAATTGAGCCACTTTCAGTTACAGCGATCATATCTGTATAACTGTATGATGAAGTAACTGTAATAAGTAAAGGGTTCGCACCATATAGAGTAGATGCTTTACCGATTAATCCACCTGAGTAGCTGTTAAGTAGAGTACCACTATAACTCTCGATAACACCTACATTATAAGAATTAGCAATAATAACACCTGTCTGAAAAGGGTATGTAGTCGAATTATGCGACCATACAGAACCGATTAACCCTCCTGCAAAACTGTTATCTCCAGGTCCATCAACGTGAGATTTAACCGTTATTTTACCAGAATTATATGAGCTTGTTATTTCAGGAAAGAATGTTGCTCCTACTAACCCTCCAACACCATAGTGCCCTTCCACATCCCCACTATTAAATGAGTTAGCTATTGTTGTTTTCTCTGTATTATTGTTTCCTCCGATAAAACCACCTGTGCTACCATATTGAGATTTATTAACTATCTTTCCTTTATTATATGATTTCTCTATCTTAAGTAGCTTAGCATATGAATCAATTGATCCAATAAAACCTCCTGAATTGCTATCACTAACTGTTATATCTCCCTTATTAAAAGAGTTAATTATATTAACCGTATTTACTTGTTTGATAGTACCTATTAACCCTCCACCATCTGCAGGAATATAGGAGCTATTAGTACCAGACACAACATTACCTTCATTAGAAGAGTTATCAATAGTAATCGTAAAGTTAGTATCAGTAGAGCTTGCCATACCGATTAATCCACCTGCATTAGATTCACTACAAGTTACAGCACCTTTATTCATAGATTTTTCAATTATTATAGATTTGCTATTCGCAATCTTTCCGATAAATCCACCTGCATAAGTTGTTGCGTGTATAATTAAATTGCTCGACACATTAGATAATGTAACATCGCCTCCTGCGACATCTGCAATAAATGAAGCTCCAAACATAGCTGTACTTATTGCTGAGTTTACCGTGCCATTTATAAGGCGTAAATTTTTGATAGTTACGTTCTTACCAGCTTCTATCTTCTGAATTAATGCCATGCCGTCAGGATTGTTTACTGTGTCTTCTAACTTTAAATTATATATACGATATCCATTTCCATCTAAAACTCCTGCAAACTTTGCAATGCCTGCAAATGATTTATTATCCATATCAATATCTTTCATTAATTTCACTGTTTTAGTAGCAAAATTGCCGTTATCAGTTAATGTATTCGGTAGTGCTATCCACGCAAGCTCGCTAGGTTTATTTATCTCAAAAACCGTACTCTCTTCTGTTACAGCCGTTGTTAGTGATCCGTTCCATTTAGGTTCAGTTGGATCAACAACTGCATTTAATACACCTCTTTCAATTTTAACATCTACTACTATATCCTTATCGAACGTTCCTGTAGTGTAACTATTGTTAAACTTTGCTGTTACTTTTAGCGTTCCTGCAATAGTCGTTTGAGGATCTCTCACTGTTATTAGACCAGTGTTACTATTAATATCTGCTAACTGTGTGTCGCCACCTGTAATTGTCCAATCAAAATTGGCTGAAGTTAAAAGATGGTTTTCTGTAGCTGTGATCGTTGGAGCATCTGAATTCGTTGCATCTTCTGATATATCTGCATAAGTAATTTCAATACCTGTGATTGGAGATACTTCATTAGGTTGTTTGATGTCATCAAGTTGTGTGATGTCCTCGGCACAAGCTGAAATTATTAAAGCTGATAAAATTGTGAATATTAAAAGTAAATTTCTTTTCATTATAAATCTCCTTAGAAGATATAATTAAATAAAACAAAACACTAAATACCTTATTATAAGATAGTTAGTTTATCCGTTGAGAATTTTAATGTCAGTTAATTAACAATGCCATGTTATGTGAATTTTTAGAGTGTTGTAACTTAATTTTGAATACACATAAAGAGTATTATATAAGTTGAACCTATACGTCTAAATAATTAAAAATAGACGCACAAAAAAATTATATAATAATAAATATTAAATTAAATTAACTGATTAAAATTGAAAGATTTTAAGATTTTAAATTGATTTGCGATAGATAAAACATAGTATCTTCCCTCCGAAGCACGTAAATTTTAAGCTATGTTCCTGACTTATTATATAACTTTAACTAATTCAAATAATGAACAGAAAAGTTATATACATCACAGTTGCGGGGGCAGTGCTGGATTTTATACCGTTATGTTATAAGTATTGAACTCACAACTTTAAAATAACGATAATACACCAAGCTTCCATATCCTTAATATATATATTCTACTTTATTAAAAAAGAAATTGCAAATATATTATTGAAAAGAAAAACATATATTCACCTATTTAAATGTAATGAAACTTGAATGTTTTCTACTTAGTTTTATGTGCAAATATTTTATCACAAGTTAGGTTAGCGACTTGAATATCGTTAGAAAGTTTTGAGTGTTTCTAATTTAGTTTTATG
>CAMQYB010000099.1 GCA_947039055.1 uncultured Deferribacteraceae bacterium | reverse complement strand
TCAAAAACAGAGCAATTTTACAACTTTCCTCAATCGTACTTATTAAATCGATCTGATTTTTTTCAAACATTATTACAACTTTTTTCTATATTTTTATCAATTTTGATGAAAAATCACATATTTATAGCTGATATTTATATATATAATTCTAATAATTTGTATTTTTATACCCATAAACACCATTATTTTACATATTTTAAAAAATACATAATTTTTTTATACTTTTTATACGAGTTATACAACTATTTTTCTAAAATACACGTAATTTATCGTTTTTAATAACTATTAAAAATATTAATATTATCAGCAAGTTATACGATTTTATTTAATTTGTATTTTCTATTTTTTAGATTATTTTATTTATTATAGAAAAAAGCTTGACATTTATCTAAAAAAACTATACTTTTCTCTTCTAAAGAGTTAAATTTTGGAGTGTTATTTTGAAAAAAACAGCTTTTACAACTTTTCCTAATATTTTTAGGATCAGCAGTAATTTTTTTGCAGACATAATATCAAAAACAGATTATTCAATCGATAATCAATCTGAAAGTATTTTAGATAATGAAATCGTAACATCAAACGATACCGATGTTAGACGCAAGGTAATTGTTGAACTTAAAGGGATCAATAAATCGTTCGACTCTAAAAAAGTTTTAGATAATTTAGATCTATCAATCTACAACGGCGAGTTCTTAACTCTACTTGGACCCTCAGGATGTGGTAAAACAACAACGCTTAGAATTATCGGTGGGTTTGAAACTGCAGACTCTGGACAAACATTTATCAACGGTAAATTGATGAAAGATGAGCAACCAAATAAAAGAGGCGTAAATACTGTTTTTCAAAGTTACGCTTTATTTCCACACATGACGGTTTTCAACAATGTAGCGTTCGGACTTAAAATGAATAAAATACCGAAAGAAGAAATTCACACGCGTGTAATGGAGATACTTCGCATCGTTAAGTTAGAAGATTATGTTGATCGTAAACCTCATCAATTATCAGGCGGACAACAACAACGTGTTGCACTTGCAAGAGCCGTTGTAAATAATCCATTAGTGTTATTACTTGATGAACCGTTATCAGCACTTGATGCGTCACTGCGTAAAAATATGCAGAACGAATTAAAACAGTTACAGCGTAAACTTGGCATAACTTTTATCTTTGTAACGCACGATCAAGAAGAGGCGTTATCTATGTCTGATAGAGTTGTTGTGATGAATAATGGTGTCGTTGAGCAGATCGGTTCTCCTAAAGATGTTTACGAAAACCCTAACTCACTTTTTGTAGCATCGTTCATAGGCGATATAAATATATTTGATGCAGAGGTTTTAGGATACACAGAAGACAATCTTATTAACGCTAAAGTTGAGGGTAGAATTTGTACAGTTGATACAGATAAAAAATTAGCTGTTGGACAGAAATTTAAATTACTTTTGCGTCCTGAAGATATGGTAATTGAAAAAATATCTGAAGTGCCAGATACTGAAGGGTTGATGCTTGGCAATATAGAATTCAAAACTTATAAAGGTGCAACACTTGATACATTAATTAGGTTAAATAACGGTAAGCAGATTAAAGCATCTGAGTTCTTCAATGAAGAGTATGAAGATTTAGATTATAATTATAATGAGAAAGTTTCTATCGGTTGGGTATCTGGATGGGAGGTAGTTATAACTGATGAAAGAACGTAATTTTTTCAACGTTGTTACTGTCGCAATCATAGCTTTATGGCTTCTGATATTTGCGTTCATACCTAACATAATGATGTTTATAATAAGTTTTTTTGAAAGAAGTGAAACAGGGTTTTTTGATGTAGCTTTTACACTTGATAACTATAAATCATTTTTTAGTTCGCTATATTTTCAAGTTTTATTTAACTCATTTAAAATGGCAACGATCACCACAGCTTTAGTTCTTCTAATCGGTTATCCGTTTGCGTATATACTAGCTAGATCGAATTTTAAATATAAATCGTTACTTGCAATACTTGTGATTATTCCGTACTGGACATCGGCACTTATTCGTACATATGCGATCAAAGTTTTATTAACAACTAATGGAATAATAAATACTACTCTTGAAACGGTCGGGATAATTGATGCACCTTTAAATCTTTTATACACAGAGGGTGCAGTTATTTTAGGGTTAGTATACACGCTTCTGCCGTTTATGATTTTGCCTCTTTATGCAACGATAGATAAACTTGATGTAAGGTATCTTGAAGCTGCAGGAGATTTAGGTGCAAGCAGATTTAAAGTGTTCACATATATTATTATACCTCTAACAGTACCTGGAATTATAGCTGGTTGTTTATTGGTTTTTCTACCATCACTAGGTTTGTTTTATATTCCAGATATTTTAGGTGGAGCAAAAAATCTACTTATCGGTAACTTAATTAAGGATCAATTTTTACTTGCAAGAAACTGGCCGTTTGGATCAGCTGTGTCTAATCTGTTGATGATTATTATGGCGTTTATGTTATTTGCATATTATAAATCTGCTAAGAAAATTAATAGTAAGGTGTTGTAGATATGAGTGAAAAATATTTGAAAAATATCTACTTATGGATGGTATATTTATTTTTATACATACCGTTATTTATACTTATATTTCTATCGTTTAATTCATCAAGGTACGGCACATCTATAGGCGAGTTTACTTTAGAATGGTATGTCAAACTATTTGATAATAAAGGATTAGTTGAAGCTTCACTTAATTCGTTTATATTAGCGATATCTGTTGCAACGATTGCAACTGTGATAGGCACTTTAGCATCGGTATCTATATTTAGGTTTAATTTTTTCGGTAAAAACTTTTTATTAACGTTGATATATGTGGTATTGATGTCTCCAGATATTGTTATGGGTATATCGTTGTTGATACTATTTTTAGTGATTGATTTGCCACTTGGTTTTACAACATTATTAATTACACACGTTACTTTTAGTTTGCCGTTTGTCGTGATAGCGTTGTTCTCAAGGCTTGCAGGTTTTGATAAAAATATTATTGAAGCTGCGAAAGATTTAGGAGCAGATAGTTTAAAAACATTTTGGTATATTATATTGCCATCAATTTTGCCAGCAGTCGTTGCAGGTTGGTTGTTATCATTTACGATATCAATGGATGACTCTATCGGGTCATTTTTTACAACAGGTCCAGGGTTTGAAGTTTTACCATTAAAAATATATTCAATGGTACGGTTAGGTGTAACTCCTGAGGTTAATGCTCTTAGTACGATTATATTTGGATTATCTTTTATCTTAATAGTTATCTCACAGATATTATTAAGAGATAAAACAAAAACAAAATTTAAATAAAATATTTTAATACAATAAAGTGATTTAATGAGTGTTAAAAATATAGAATAGGGGAGATAAAAAATTATGAAAAAACAGTATTTATTAGTTTTGCTTTTAGTAGCATTTTCAGTTCTAACTATTTCAGGTTGCAAGAAAAAGAATAAAGAAGTAGTTAATGTTTTTAATTGGGCAGAGTATATATCGGAAGATATATTAGAAGATTTTGAGAAAGAAACTGGTATCGAGGTTGTCTACTCAACTTATGATAGTAACGAGTCTATGTACTCAAAAGTTAAACTATTAAAAGGTTCAGGATATGATCTTATTTTTCCTTCAACTTACTATATAGCTAAGATGATAAAAGATGGTTTATTAGCACCTATGGATTTAAGTAAACTGCCTAACGTTAAAGAGATTGACAAAGCACTTCTTAATCAATCATACGACAAAGGTAATAAATATTCTATACCGTTCATGTGGGGTATAACTGGTATTGCTGTTAACTCAAAATTTATCAATCCAGATAATGTAACATCTTGGAAAGATCTATGGGACGCAGAATATAAAGGTAAAGTTATCGTACAAAATGATATAAGAGAAGTTTTCCATATCGGTTTAACATCGCTTGGTTACTCTGGAAACAGCACTAATCCAAAAGAGATTGAAGAGGCTTATAATGAGCTTGTAAAACTTTATCCGTCTATTAGATTATTTAATTCAGATTCACCTAAAGTTCCTTTATTAAATGAAGAGGTTTATATCGGACTTGTATGGGGTGGAGAAGTTTTCATGGCAGCAAAAGAGAACCCCGATATTAAATTTATATATCCTGAAGAGGGCGCTATCGGCTGGGGTGATTGTTACGCTATACCAGTTGGTGCAGAGAATTCAGAGAACGCTTATAAACTGATTAACTATCTTCTACGTCCTGATATTTCAGCAAGAATATCAGAGGAGTATGGATACGCATCACCATCTCCAAAATCAAGAGAATTTTTACCGAAAGATATTGCAGAAAGTGCGATCCTTTATCCTTCACAAGAAGAGATGAATAAAATTGAATTTCAAAATGATGTGCTTGAGTCGATTATTGTTTATGAAAAATATTGGGAACAACTGAAAACAGTAAACTAGATTATTGATGAGTATGTGTTCAGCAGATTGCAATATTGATTGTATTGTGTTGATCGAAACTAGATATAAATTAATAATAAATCGATAAGAATTAGATACGAATTAAATAAGAATTAGATAAGAGAGTGTTGCGTAATGTAGCACTCTCTTTTTTATTTATGATAACTATTAAATGTATGTTAATTTAGACAAAATAGAGGGTAGAGAGTAAAAAAGGTGGGGTATTTATATTATTAATTATCCATTCCGATCACGATCCACTCATCAACAAAATCCCAAAATTTTATATTGTATTTAGGATGTTTATCTTTTAACCATAGAACAGCTTTATCGCTAGAATTAAGTTTTATATCTATTGCAACATATCCACCGATACCATTTGTAAAAAATCCGAATGTTGTTTCTAAATTAATCTCTACAAGTTCACGATACTCTTCAATTATATAAAAATTTGGATCTACAAAATATGTTACTTTATCAACTGATGATAACCCCATTGATTGGCTTGCATGATAGTAAAATCCGTTATGTAGTTCTTCATAAAACTTTCGTATATCTTGTGGAACGTTTGTCCAATTATTTTTTAAATTTATGTTTTTATTCAAATCTAATGAGAATTTTCCTTCGTAATAACTAACTCTGTTTTGCTTATATTTTACACCATATAGTAATGAATATTCTGTCCCTGTAAGTAATAGGTTTAATGAAAGTAAATAATCGTTCATATAAGATATGGTGTTGCTAAGTTCAACGCCAACTATATTACGCCATAAGTTAAGTGCGTTATTTTTCACTGTTTCAAAATTAGTTTCATTTAAAATTTCAAACCATTTTTGCGGGATAACTTCTTTGTGGAGAGATAGATCTTTTTGACTTATAATTTTAGTATCACGACTATATTTCGCTAAATGTTCGATGATAGACATAAATAATTTTCTCTAGTTTTATGGCAATTATAATATGATTTTTATGGTAAGTTAGAGTATGTAATTCCGATATTTAGAACAGCATAAATTATCGCTGGAATGAGAGCTATATTATTTTTTTGTGATAAAGAAAACATGATAAAAAATATTGAAGGACAAATAGCCATTCCCATAAATACGATAGGTGAGATAATCGCCATGTAATATAATACCCAAAAGATATAGTATCCTATAAGAGATACTGTACAACATATTATATAAAATTTGTTTGTGTCATTATTTATCTCTGTTTCTGTACCTGTTTCTATTTCTGTCTTTCTGCTTAAGATCATAAGTAGTGCGAGCATGATCCATTGAGATATAAACATAGTATTGTTTAGAGCAGGGAAGTCACTTAAGTTCGTTATCAGTAGATCGTTTGCAGGAGGATAGGCTATCCAAAGTATATTTGGCAACATCACTGCAAAAAAAACTGCAAACCCTTTTATTGAAAATGCAAACTCATAATTTTTCATCAAAATATCCTTTTACACATTAAAACTATTTTACAACTTTTTAAATATAAAAACAAGTTAATACTGGTTATTATAGGTTCGGTAAATTGTTTGTAAAGATTAATATTATCGCTTAAAATTAGACACAACATGTCAATAATTAAAAATTATTTATCGAACATTATTGACTTAATAATATCTTTATATTGACATTGCCTTGTAATAGCACGATATTTAATTATAAGACAAAATTGGAAATTAAGTTAAGGGTATTTTTATTAAAAAATTATTATTATTACTATGTATACATATATTTATTTTATCATGTGGAGATCTAACAAATGATCCAAATAATGGTGATGGTAACGGCGATGGTAATGGCGATACAAGTCCACCACCTTCAAGCTTTCTAGGACAAGTGGTAGATAAATTATTGATTGATATTAATGGAAGCTATCTCTCCTATCATAGTGATGGTGGCAAAAATTACACTGATTATACAAGAAGAACATATGTTTATGTAAAAGAGGTGTCACTGACTAAAGCTGTGTATAAATTACAACATCGAGAATTTTATTACGGTCATGAAATTAGAGACGGTGTGTTATATGTTACAACTGAAGATGTCAATAATATAGAAAATATTAGCTGGGTTGGTGCTAAGAAGGTTGGAGAGATTACAGTTGATTATAGTGCGTCATTTCTTAGTTTTGTAGTAGGTAAAACAATAGATGCGTGTCAGAAATATTTTGATCCACAAACAGGTAGAACGTATCTTGGAATATATCAGAAACCAAAAGATGCGTTTAATTT
The DNA here is from genome assembly GCA_947039055.1 of uncultured Deferribacteraceae bacterium. Lineage (GTDB taxonomy): Bacteria > Chrysiogenota > Deferribacteres > Deferribacterales > Mucispirillaceae > CAMQYB01. The sequence goes on along the minus strand of CAMQYB010000099.1, from coordinate 237 downwards.
TATGCAAGCGTTATCTGCAACTAAGGCTATATATAAAAATGTAACAAATGGAACTATATTATTTATGGGAATTAAAACAGTTGGTTCAGATCTTTATGAAACGAAAGAGTTGGATAATTTTAGTAATCTTGATTGGGATAATGCAATAAAGGTTGGCGTGCTTCGTAACAGTTACTAAAGTTTTAACGTGCTTAGGTACTGTTAATAAAGTTTATATGTTGAGTCGTAACTTAGATT
>CAMQYB010000098.1 GCA_947039055.1 uncultured Deferribacteraceae bacterium | reverse complement strand
TAGTTATAATAAATTGTAGTAATAACTAGTTGTGAAAATAAGTCATAATTAATTAGTTAGTTTTGAAAATTAGTTACTACACTTAGTTGTTAATAATTTAATAGTGATGATCAGTTGTGAAAATTCTTACAGTTTATTTATTGGTAAAATAAAACCCCATAGTATTTAAACTCTATGGGGTTATTTTATTGATTGTTATATTCTATTTTTCTACTTTGTTATATATTGCGTTATTATTGTCGCAAAGTTAGGTATAACTTATTACTAGTATTCTTTGTTAATTCTAAGCACAGGGTGTCCATCTTCCCTATATTTTTTAATTATCCATACATTTGTAAAATCCCATCCAGTAAATACCGATCCATAGTAATAAAGTTCCCTATATATAGGGGAACCTGAATAACTACCTGGTTCAATAGGGTTTTCAGTGTCATGTGGATTACCTGTTTGAAAGTAGTTAAGTTTATAAGTGTTTATTGAATCACCTTTTATACTACCTAATATTTGTGCTTGAACACCGTAATAAGATACTATTGATACATGTCCGTTATTGTGTGTCTGTTCTATGGTTATAGTATTAGGAGAAGCCGTGTCATTATCAAGTAAATTAACGTACCCTATGATTCCACCAGTAGATCTATTTTTCTCTTTCCCTTTATCATTGTCATATACAGTTCCAGTATTATAGCTAGTTTTTACCTCTATATGATTACTTCTACTTTCCCCAACAAGTCCACCATTATATTTATTGCCAGATACATTTGCAATATTATAAGTATCAGTTATAGATATATCAGATATGTTAGTTCCGATTATTCCTCCTGATGAACCGACTTTATTCTCTATTCTATATCTATTAGAACTAGTTGTTACTGATGTATTATCAGCTTTATTATATCCGATAAGTCCACCAGTATGATCAGTGCCTTTTATCTCACCCCGATTGTATGCGTTTTTTATAGAAAGCTCACTGTGTGTTTTGTCATTCTCTGGTAGAGAATTTACTCCAATTAATCCACCTGTATTAACACTCAGAGACGATCCACCAAAGTTTGTAGATCCGCTATTAAATGTATTTGTTATAGTAGTGTTATAGCTTCGGTTAACTCCAACAAGTCCACCTAAAGTAGCACCACTGTTTGTGTCAGCAACTACTTCTCCAGTATTATGAGAATTTGTTACAGTTGTTTTAGGAGAAATATTTTCTCCAATTAATCCACCAACTACAGATGAGTGTTTTCCAAAACTAGCGATTGATCCTCTATTGTAACTAAGTGATACAGTAAGTCCATTATCACCACTAGGATCATTTGCTAAGTAATTTTTATTATATCCGATAAGCCCACCAAGATGAGTATATTCATGATCATAGTTATAAGCAAACGTATGTGATAGTGCTGTGTTAGACGTATTTCTTAGATCTGTTTTACGGTTATCATTATATCCGACAAGTCCACCTATATAATTTCTGTAAAGGCAGTCTATAGTTTCCATTTGTCCAGTATTTTTACTATCTTTTATTGTAAGGGTACCATTGCCAGAATCAGAATCAACTTGTCCGATAAGTCCACCTATATAACAGTAATTACCGAAAGAGGTATCTATTTTTCCATGATTAGCTAAGTTTGTTACTGTTAAATCTACATTCTTAGCATATGCAAGAAATCCACCTAATCTCATTTCATATTCTGCATTTTCACTACCAGCGAATATATTTAAATTAGATGTTGAGTTACTTATTTCAAGTTGAAGTGGATCAGCATATGTTCCAGTAGCAGTTCCAATAAGTCCACTTGTATATTCAGTTCCGTTAATCGTACCTATATCAAGAACAATATTTTTAATAGTACTATCACCTGTGATTTTCTGAATTAAAGCAGTTATATCAGTACCCGTAACTATGTTTAGTTTTTTAATGCTATGGTTGTCCCCATCAAAGATACCTTTAAATTCTTTTATACCTGTAAAAGTTTTGTTGTTCATATTTATATTAGCTATAACCCTAATGTTTTTAGCAATAGATGTTTGTTCAGCTAACCATGCTAAATCTGTTGCATGATCTACAAGATAATAATTATCAGCTGATGTTGCAGGTTCAGTTGAAGAGCTTCCATTCCAGGCATCATCTATAAATGGAAATGTAAACTCATATTTCCCGATACTAACATTATCGCTATTCGTTTTATCAGTAAGTGTTACTGGAATATGAATACTTAATTGTCTCAAAGCTCCTATATCGCCTGTTGTTGTAGGCGTTCCTATTTCATGATTTACTTTATCATTTTTACTATGCAGTTGAGATAGAGCAGCTACTAATTCGTTTATCATAACTGTTTTATCTTTATCATCAGCAGTAGTGCGTGCTAGATACTTCAGAGTTCCCTGCATAGGTTTAAATACGTCTCCGTTAAGACTAGGTATAGTAAAGTTATCTCCTATATCAAAGTTCGGTTTAAAAGGAGCAACATACTCCTTGAACTTCATAGTGAACGAATAGATACCACTTATCGTATTGCTAGGGTTATAGAGTTCTATAATCTTTATCTTATATTGTTGATTAAGTGTTTTTCCATACTCTGCTTCACCTGAATATTCATGTATATCTTTATCCAGCACATAATCAAGATTTTTATTTTTATCAAGTTGTTTACGCATCTCTCTTTGTAACCTAGAATATATAAGATCAGCATAAAAAGGAGTTACGTTATCAATAGTATATATTAATGAGAGTTCATCGTTACTTACAAATTTCTTATCACCAAATCCTGGAATAGTAAAATTATCACCTAGATCAAAATCAGGCGTAGTAGGTTTTGGAGGAATAATCGTGTCATAATTAAAGTTTATAGTAAATTTATATTTTTCAGTTTTACTATTAGTAGGTTTATTACTTTGAGTCATTATTATCGTGTACTCAACTTCAACATATCCACCTGGCTTTACATTATTAAAAAAAGTATGAGCTTCTGAATAAATGTAGGTAACTCCAATTTTCTTATCAAGTGTTGCAGTTAGAGCATCTTTTATTTCATCACGTAGAGTCTCTCCATCTTTGCCAACTGAGTTTATATTAGATGCAGTGTATGCTAGAGGCTTAGCAGTAGTACTTATAAAGTTTGCACCATCAATACCTTGTATAGTAAAGTTTTTGCCTAGATCAAAATCAAGTTTAATAGAAGGAACTGTTTCATATTTTATAGTGAAAATATAAGTACCTTTTATACTACTCTTGCTATTATCTTTACGATTAATTGTAATAGGTATCTGAACAACGATCTGTTTATTCGTAATAGTTTTTGATAATTCGCCTAATGTATGTGTGATATTAATATTTTTATCAAGTTCATCTTTTATAGCTTTTTTAAGTTCAGCTTCTACCGTATTGTTATCTATCGTTCCTGCTACGATCTCGTCAATATTATATATTAAAGAGTCATCATCATTAGTTATAAAGTATTTATTAAAAATACTTTTGATTGTAAAGTTGTTACCTAGATAGAAACTAAGTGCAAGAGGAGGAGGTGTTTTTATAAATTCAATAGTGAAAACATACTCACCACTTTTAAAATTCTTAGGATCATTTAGTGCAGTGATTGTTACAGGAAACGTAATTTTTATAGAGTCATCTGATCCAATTCCTGTATATGTACCTAATTCATATTTAATTTTATTTTTGCTATTAAGCACTTCTTTTATTGCAACATCTAACTGAGTTGATATAGTCGTGATATTTTGGTTTTTTTTATCTATCTCATCAACATAATATTTTAAAGACTTATCATCAGTTATTCTAAACGGTTTATTATCTATACTACTGATAGAAAAAGTATCACCAAGATGAAAGTCTACTACAGTAGGAGTAGTAACCTTTTCTTCAAAATTTATAGTAAAAGAATATTTCCCATTTATTTTATTAGAACTATTGTTTTCATAAATTGTTATATCAAACTGAATTTCTATATGGTTATCAGATATATATAATGAATTATCACCCAACGAATATGTAACCCCAGATCTTGAGGTAAACACATCTTTTATAGCATCGTTTAATTGTTGTTTTGTGATATCAGTATTATTCTTATATTTACGATCAACATTATCAACTGTGTATGCTAAAGATTTATCTGGACTTGTAAATGGTTGATTGCCAATATTGTCAATAGTAAAGTTCTCGCCAAGATAAAAATAAAAGCCTCCTGACTGATCTTCTCTATTAAAGTTGATATTAAACGTGTAAGTACCTTGAATATTATTATTTGTTTTATTAGTTTCTTTTATAGCTATAGGAAACTTAACAATAAATTCTTGATTAGGACCTACTGTATTTGTTTTGCTAGGTGTTCCTAACTTATAAGTGATATTACTGTTTCCAGTAAGTTTTGCTTCAATTGCAGCTTTTAATTCACTTACTATTGTATTAGAATTTTTATCTATTGAACTTACGTTATGAATATTATAGCTTGTTGTTGAAAAACTATTAAATGGTTTGCCACCAAGGCTTTCAATTATAAAACTGTCACCTAGATAAAAAACTGCATCACCTAAAGGGGGTGTTGTTTCATTATTGAATTTTATAGTGAAAGAGTAGGTATCAGATAAACTATCACTACCACCTTTAGCAGATATTGTTATAGGGTAAGTAATAACTAATCGTTTACTTTCTATATCTCCATCTATTGAGTGGCTTTTTAAGTTGTAGTTAATTCTACTATTTATTTCAAGTTTATTTTCTATTTCAGCTCTTAACTCACCTGCAATACTATCAGCAGTCTGTCCTGTTGGATTTACATCATCAACTGTATAGTTTGAAGTATACTGTTCATTTTGAAAAATTTGACCATGAAAATTATCAATAGTAAAATCTCCACCTAAGTATAAATCAGTGTAGCTGATAGATCCGTTTGATGAACCACCACTAGTATCTCCAAATCCACCAAAACAACCAGTGATCATTGAGAGTGTTAAAAATAATAATATTTTTTTCATAAGTTTCTCCAAGAAAGATTAAACATAAACTATATATATATCTATACATATGTATGTAAGTATATATGTAACAGAGTTATTTATCAATATAAATTATTATTAAAGGTATTAGAACTACTACCTATTAAATATTAATATAGAATTAGCAATATGACAATATTTTTACTGGTAAAATAAAACCCCATATGTTTTATGCTATGGGGTGAATTTATTAATTTTAATAGTGTGATTATCGTTGTCTAATTACAGGCTGATATTCACATTGGTTTGTTAAATTATAATTTATGGAGTGACTGCCTCAGGATTATTTATAAGCGTAGGGTGTCCACTTGTTCCAGAGCTTTTTATTATCCATGTATCAGTAAAATTCCAATTTTTAAATTTTCCTTTAAGATTAAACTCATCATTATTAATATACTCACCAGAGTAACCAGTTAAGTTACCAGTTGGTGTTATTTGACTAGAATAATTTGAGTTATAAGTAGGTGTTGCAGTGTCTGTCATGCTACCTATCAATCCTGCATAAGTATTATGACCACTACCCACATTGATATTTCCTTTGCTATGTGAAAATGCAATATTTAAAGTATTAGGAGTTGTTTTATCATTATTAAGTTTAGCGTAACCGATAAGTCCTCCAGCAGATTTATTAGTTTCTGCTCCATTTTCATTATCAGATATAGTTCCGATATTATAGGTAGTTTTTATCACAATATTACCATTATTACTTTCACCTATAATTCCACCAATAAATGTGTTTCCACTAATCTTATTTCTATTATAAGTATTAGTTACAGATATATTAGAGTTATTTAAACCGATTATTCCACCAGCTGTCCCGTTACGGCTATCTATATTTTCTCTATTTGAGCTAGATATTATAGATGTGTGATTGACATTGTTATATCCGATAATTCCACCTACAGAATGAGTACCCTTTATATTTCCACTATTTTGTGCTTTTGTTATTATAGTCTCAGAAGCGACATCATCGTTTTCTTTATAGAAATTATTAACTCCGATAACGCCACCTGCATTAACAGTATTAGACGTTGCACCAAATACTGTAGCTCCTGTATTAAACACATTGTTTATCGTTGTTTTACGACTTTTATTAACTCCGATAACTCCACCTATGTTACTAATATTATCAGTAGTTGTCTCGATTACTCCATTATTAAAAGTACCTGTTATAGTCGTATTAGGAGATATATTTGCTCCGATTAATCCACCCATAGAAGTTGATTCTTTTCCTGAGTAAAAGATTTTTCCTTTATTATTAGTATCTGTTAAAGTAATTCCTGTATCTTCCAGAGAGCTACTCTGCATACCGTTATTAAGTCCGATTATCCCACCTATATAAGTGTGTGTATGACTAGCAATAGAATTGATAGATTTTAATAATCCTGTGTTATAGGTCTTACTTATTTCAATTTTGCGATTAGAACTATATCCGATAATTCCACCGACATAATCAATATTACTGCAACTTATAGCCTCTAAGTCTACAGTATTTTGTGTATTAGTTATAACAGTAGTTGAACTATCAGAATTGATATGTCCTATTATTCCACCTACATAACAATCTGTACCGTTAGCAGTATTGATAGATCCGTCGTTTGATAAGTTTTTTACTATTAAATCTACATTCTCAACATACGCTATAAATCCACCAACTTTAATTACTTTTCCAGCAGTCCGAACAGTTTCTTTATCTGCAGATAAACTTACGCTAGTTGTTAAATTATCTAATGTAAGTTTAATTTTAGCTTCACTACTACCGATAACAGTTCCTATAAGTCCAGCTACATACTCTGTTCCTGTAAGCGAAGCACCATTAATATTTAGGTTTTTTATAGTGCTATCGTTGGTGATTTTTTGTATTAATGCAGTTGTGTTTGTATCACTCACTATTTTGAGATTTTTGATACTGTGATTATCTCCATCGAAAATACCATAAAATTCTTTTATACCTGTAAAAGGTTTATCGTTCATATTTATATCAGCTACAAGTCTAATATT
>CAMQYB010000097.1 GCA_947039055.1 uncultured Deferribacteraceae bacterium | reverse complement strand
GGTGAAGCTTTAAAGTTGATAGAAAAAGATAAAATCAACGCTGAATACGCTTTAAAAAGAGTTAGAGATCATCTAATAAACACTATGCTCGCTTCAAAAAGTGACTACATAAAAGATAGAATTTACGATCTTGAACATCTATACCAAAGAGTGCAAGGTGAACTTTCATCTAAAAATTATCAATCAATAGATAAAGCAACAACTGGCGACATAATTATATCGCACGATCTAATTGCTACTGATATTGATATTATGATCTCTAAAAAAATCCATGCATTTGCAACTGATATCGGCGGGAAAACATCTCACAACTCTATCATCGCTAAATCTGCTGGGATACTTGGAATTGTCGGACTTAAAAATATCTATGAAATAGTAAAGCAGGGAGATCTAATAATTATAGATGGACTATTATCTACTATAATTATCAACCCTGATAAAACAACTTTAGAAAAATATACAGAGAGAAAATTAGCTCTAAAGGCTTATCTAAACTCTGTGAAAGAACTTAATAATACTATGACTAAAGATGGTGTTGAAATTACTCTGTCAGCGAATATCGACTCTAACAACGATATAGATATAGCAAATAAAAACAACTTAGCTGGTGTTGGATTATATAGAACTGAATTCTTATTTTTGAGAGATCAATCTCTCACTCAAGATGATCAATATAATATCTATAAATCAGCCTCTGAAAAATTAGAGAATAAACCGTTAGTGCTTAGAACTTACGATCTTGGTGGTGATAAATTAACTCTTAATCAACATCAATATGAAAAAGATTCTGTGTTCGGACTTAGAGCAATTAGATACTGTATGCACAATAAAGGGTTCTTTAAAGATCAAATCGCAGCCATACTTAGAGCGTCACATAATAACAATATCAAAATTATGCTACCGATGATATCATCTGTTGACGAACTGATAGATGTTAAAAAGTTTATCGAAGAAGTGAAAGACGATCTTAAAGCAAAATCTATAAACTATAACGATAAAATAGAAGTCGGAATAATGATTGAACTGCCTGCCGTTGCAGTGTCTATTAATAAATTTATTAACTACTCTGATTTTTTCTCTATAGGTACAAACGATCTGATACAATATACTTTAGGAGTTGATAGAACTAACTCACTAGTTGCTGATTACTATAACCCACTCCACCCTACTATATTACATCTGTTAGCCAATATCTATGAAGTTACTGCAAACGCAAATAAAGAGGTTTCTGTATGTGGAGAGATCGCTGGTGATTATAGATATCTACCTCTGCTTTTAGGGATCGGTTACAGATCATTCTCTATGAACCCTCAATCATCTCAAGCTATACAAAAACTGATTACTGAACTTGATACTACAAAATGTAGAGAACTGTTTGAGACTGTATCAAAGTGCGAAACCATTGCTGAAACGACAAAAATACTTGAACTATTTTTAGAAGATAATTTCAAAAACCTCTTCTCCCAATCTCTCTAATTAGATGGCTATAAAATAAAATTAACTATATCTAATTTATATCCGAACATATGTTATATAGATATAGTAAAATATTTTAACAAGTTTTGAGAGGGTTCAATGGTTCTAGTAAAAATGAAATATGTGTTGATTATTTTTTTCCTAGCTTTTTCATTTTATATGCTTAATGCGTGTACTTATGACAAACCATTAAAAGCAGCTATTAAGCCGAATGTTGTTGCTAAAAAAGTTGTGTCTATAAACAATATACCGATAAACCATCTTGATATCAAATCTGAAAACTATTTAGAACAAAAAATATCTACTACAAACTTCTCAACCGTATCTTTTACGATAACGAATACGTTCTCTGACTCTATAAGTTTTAAATACTCTACAGTTGATAAAGTTGAACAGGTTAATGTAGATAATGCTAAGGCTTGTAACGCTAAAGGGATTTTTAGAGTTTTATCACCACTTGAAAAATGTTTTGTAGATTTAATCGTAGAACCAAATAGTGATATTCATGACAAACAAATAATTATTGATTATAAAGTTAATAACGATAATAGAACTTATCAAGGTGTTTATAATATTAAAGATTTTGTATCATTCTAAAATCACACTATCATTTCTTTTTTTTAAGTTATATCAAACCGACTACCGATACTCCTGCAATCTTCTGCGTAACGGCTTTATAATACTCTAAACCAATGCTATCATTTCCTTTTTTCAACTATATCAAACTTACTATCAATACTAATTACTAATCTTCTGCGTAACGGTTTTACACTATTCTAAATAAACACTATCATTTTTTCTCTTTTCAACTATATTTAATCTATTATGGATAATAAACGAACAGTCTTGTGTATGGATATGGATGCATTCTTTGTATCTGTTGAACAAGCAAGTGATAAATCATTAGCAGATAAACCTTGTGCTGTTGTTGGATCATTAGAAAGATCAGTTGTTGTCACATCTTCATATCTTGCAAGATCGCTTGGTGTTAAAACTGGAATGTCTATGTATGAGGCGAAAAACGCTTGTCCTGATTTAATATTTATTAAAGCTGATCCTCTAAAATATACAGAAGTATCTAAAGATATTATTTCTTATCTATACAATATTACTCCTGATGTGACACCCTTCTCGATTGATGAAGCCTTTCTTGATATAACTGGTGTCGATATAACTCCAAGTGAAGCATCTAAACGTATAAAAGAGTATATAGAAACAACTTTCAATATCACAGCGACAATAGGCGTCGGTAATAACTTTCTACTTGCTAAACAAGCAACATATTTTGCAAAACCTAACGGATATTACGATATGCGTTCTGAAAATCCTATCGACTTTATGGATAAATTCAAATTAAATGATATATGGGGAATTGGTAAAAAATTAACTGAAAAATTCAAATCAATAGGATTATATAGAGTAAAAGATGTTAGAGATTACGGAGAAGAGGCGTTAATCAAACTGCTTGGAAAAAGTGGTACTAAAGTGTATAACCTGATCTTAGGGGTACACGATGATAAAATTTCTAAATATCAAGAAGATATGAAATCAATCGGACACTCTATGACGTTACCTGAAAATATTAGTGACGTAAACCAAGCTTATGAATACCTTTTACAACTCTCTGAAATGGTATCCTCTCGTGTGAGAACAAATAATTATCAAGGAAATACTGTTACTCTTATTATACGACTTAAAAATATGAAAACCTTTACGTTTCAACACAATATAGGCTTCTATACAGCGTTTACTCATCATATATATGATACAATTAAGTTATTGGTTGAAAAAAACTTTCCCGAAAATGAGTCTATAAGACTTCTAGGTGTATCACTATCTGGACTGAAAAAAGATCATTATGAAACTAAAACTGTTGAGGATTTCCTGACTGATGTTGATGATGATAAATCAAAAATATATAAAACAATCGATACAATAAATAGTAAATTTGGTGCTAATACAATAAGCTATGCCACTGTGCTTAAATGTAAGAGAAGAGGAAATAAAGTTATCTCTCCTTCGTGGCGACCACGTGGGGATAGAAACATAGATTTTTCTGATAAGTAGGATCAACTTAATCATGGTTTTGTGTTTAAAAATGCAATTACTTTGCTTTATATGATGATTTCTGATACAGTAGTAAGATGTATGTTACAACGTAACTACAATTGTGGAGGTTTTTAATGTTACCAATAAATTTAGGATCAATCCTAACACTACAGAGTGAGAAAACCCCTAGGAAAAAATTCCTCGACTTTAAAGGGAAGAAATATACTTATAAAGATGCTGAGTCAATCTCAAACAAAATCTCAAGATACATAATTAATCTAGGTGTTAAACCTGGTGACAGAGTTGCGATTATGATGGGGAACTCGCCAGAGTTCATTTTCGCACTAAATGCTATATTTAAGTCAGGAGCAACAGCTGTTCCGATTAACACATTTCTTAAACAATTTGAAATAGCATATATATTAAATAATTGTGAAGCAAGACTTCTATTTACTTCAAAGCAATACGAAGAAGTTGTTAGTGCAACTCTTAAAAATACACCAAGCATAGAGAAAGTATTAACGTTCTCTCCCGATATGGAGATAAATAACGTTATTGATATCTATAAACATATAGAGTCTATAACTGATAAACCATTAAACTTGGAGATCGATCCAGCCGATCTAGCACTTATCGTTTATACTTCTGGCACAACTGGTGAACCAAAAGGTGCTATGTTGTCACACGCAAATATATACTCTTGCGTATCAAGCACTAGCACACTCTACCCTATGGCTGGGAAAGATAGATTTTTGCTACTCCTTCCAATGTTCCATATATACTCACTTGCAGTAAGTATTCTATGGCCAACTTTTTTAGGTGCATCAATCATAATCTTAGAATCAGTTTTAGATCTTAAAAAGAAATCATTTAGAAGAATATTATTATTTAAACGTCCAACACTTATGACGGCTGTTCCTAGTATTTACTCAGCACTTGCTTATGCGAATATTCCTAAATGGTTTATTAAATTTTTCTACCCTATAAAATTCCATTTATCTAGTGGATCGGGACTACCTACTGAAGTTTTTCAAGCATTTAGAAACAAATTTAAAACATCAATTATTGAAGGTTACGGCATATCTGAAACATCTCCTGTTGTTGCTGCAAATAGACTTGATCATATCAAACCTGGATCTGTTGGAAAACCACTAAGTGATGAAGTTCAAGTTAAAATCCTTGATGATGAAAGTAACGAAATGCCTTTCGGTGAAGTTGGTGAAATCGTTGTTAAAGGGCCTAACGTAATGCAAGGCTACTGGAAAATGCCTAAAGAAACTAAAGATGTATTAAGAAATGGCTGGTTCTTTACTGGTGATTTAGGATATATTGATAAAAATGATGGATGTATATCTATTGTTGATAGAAAGAAAGATCTTATACTTGTTAAAGGTATGAATGTTTATCCTAGAGAGGTTGAAGAACTGATTTATACTGTTGATGGCGTTGAAGCCTGTGCAGTGATAGGCGTGCCTGAACCGAATGGTGATGAAATCATTATCGCATACATTAAAAAAGTTGCTGATGTTATACTGCACGAAAGAGATATTAAAAAATATCTAAGAGAAAATCTTGCAAACTTTAAAATACCTAAATATGTATACTTCTCTGATGAAATACCTATGACTACGATCGGTAAAGTGCTTAAACGTAAATTACGTGAAATGGTTATCAACGGTGAAATGAAAGGGAAAGTAACGGTAACTGGAAACAGTAATATTTAGAACATACCACATATAGTTATTTTATGGCTGTGTGATAGAGTACAAATTTTATTAATTAAAATATATATACAGAGAGTAAGGAGCAATCTTTCACTCTCTGTTTTTTATTGCTGTAAAATTTGATTGAATGAAAATTGAGGTTAGATTTGTTTGCTTATGCGTGAGTACATTTGCATGAATGAGTTGGTTTGTATCAACTTATAACACTGCTCTTTAGCTGAACATTTATCAATTTATAACCCTAGCTCTTTTGCTTTTTTATAATCTTGATCTGCTTTATCTAGTTTCTCTAACTTACTATACATATCTCCCCTACTCTTGTAAGCTGCTGTAAGTTTCGGGTCTATCTTTATAGCTTTGTTGTAATCAAGAATAGCTTTTGTGTTCTTCTCTAAAATATCATAAGCACATCCTCTAACAAAATAAGCGTGGGCATGATTTGGTTCTGCAACTGTCGAACTATCCAAATCCTTGATCGCTATGCTTAGGTCCATAATAGATTTTTCATAGTTTTGATAATCAAAATATGCACAACCTCTAAGATAGTAAGCGTTTGTATAATTAGTATCTATCATGATAGCTTTACTGTAATCAACTATAGCTCTATCATATTTCTTAAGTCCATAATATGCACTGCCTCTATTGTAATAAGCCTTTGTATGGAATGAATCTATCTTAATAGTTTTATTGTAATCAAGGAGTGCTTTTCTATGATCCTTTAAATTGGAATACGCACAACCTCTATTATAATACGCTTTAGCATAATAACTTAGACTTCCATTAAGAGTATTGTAATCAACACTTTCAAATAGTTCTATAGCTTTTGTAAACTCATTTATAGCCTCGTGATTATTACTCTTAACTAAACCTTTTATACCTACATCAAAACAACTTAATGCCTCTTCTATGCTACTCATAAAACCTCTCAATTGAAAACAAATACAATATATCCATATCGTCTATCACATAATTTTAGATTAATTTTTATTATACTCTAACCCTAGTTCATGAGCCTTTTTAAAATCCTGTTCAGCTTTGTCTGCCTCTCCTAACTCTTTGTATACGCTACCTCTATTATTGTAAGCAACGGAATCGTTTGGATCTATAGTTAAAGATTTACTGTAATCAATAATCGATTTATCGTAATCCTTGAGCATAAAATATGCACCACCTCTGTTACTGTAAGCATTTATATAAGACACTAAATGTTTATCAAGAAGATCACTATCCATCTTTTCAAACAGTTCTATACATCTACTAAAATCAACAATTGATTTCTCATACTCTTGAAGCTCATAATATAAGTTGGCTCTACTTATAAATCCATTTGTACCGTTTGGATATATAATGATCGATTCAGCATAATCGCTAATCGCTTGCTTGTAATCTTTAAGCATACGGTACGCATTACCTCTATTTGTGTAAACACTTGCGTAAGCATTTCTATAAGCATCTAACTGCCTGCTGATAATATAGCTATCAACTTTATCAAATAACTTTATCGATTTTGTGAAATTAATTATCGACTTATCATAACTGTCTTCAATCAAATCACTCACGCCTAAATTAAAACAATGTAACGCCTCGTCTAGTTTATTCATCACATAGATATCCTTAAAATATTAGATTAGATAGAACAGATAGTGTATAGTAATCAACAATATTATTCAAGATTAATAAAACAATAATTTCTATGAAAATCAACAGATTTGCAATCACCTAATATTAACAATTATACCTAAATAATAGAACAATTCTTTCTGTATAATATCTGATTTGCAATCAC
>CAMQYB010000096.1 GCA_947039055.1 uncultured Deferribacteraceae bacterium | reverse complement strand
AAAGTTTACAAGCGTAAGTTTGCTAAATTGATTTGATAATTTTTAAATATAAGTAGTTATAATTTTATATCTATGTAGGGGTTTTGTTTTATGGCTATAGTGAGAGCGTTTCAAGGTGTTCGATATAACTTAGAAAAGGTGTTGCTGAAACAGGTGATTACTCCTCCGTACGATGTTATTTCAGATGAAATGCGAGAGGTTTTTGTTTCAAGATCAGATCATAATATAGTAAAGATTGATCTACCTGTTGGTGGGGAAGATCGCTATACTGATGCAGCTGCGTTGTACGGTAAATGGATTGAGGATAATTATCTATTAAAAGATGATGAGCCTTCATATTATTTATACGAGCAGGAATATATTTATGATGGCAAGACTTATACAAGAACTGGTTTTTTCGGTTTACTAAAACTATCAGAGTTTGGCAAAGGGATTGTATACCCACATGAGAAAACACATGCTGGACCTAAGATTGATAGATATGAACTTATGAAAGCAAGTAAGACAAATATGTCATCAATTTTCGGTTTATATCAAGACACTGGTAAAGAGTTAAAACCTACATTTGACAGTGCTAAAAACAGTACTCATGATGCGTGTGCTACAGATGATGATGGTGTTAAACATCGTTTATGGAAAGTATCTGATAAGACTATGATTGAAGATATCGGTAAATTTATGGAAGATAAATCTATCTATATAGCAGACGGTCATCATCGTTATGAAACGGCAGTAACTTATCGAGATGATATGCGTAAAGCAGAAGGGATTGGATCAGACGTTGAGCGAGATTACGATTACGTTTTAATGATGTTTATCAATTTTTGTGATGACGGATTAAACCTATTTTCAACTCATAGAGTAGTAGATGTTGATGAGCATTATAATGAAGAGAAGTTTCTTAAAAATTTATCGGCTGAGTTTAATATAGATAAGCTTGATAGTATAGATGCGATGAATAAGGTGTTAGAAGTTAATAATGGTATTTTTGGTAGATGGTGTTTTATGGGTTTAACTGGAATATACTCTATGTTTATCAAAGATGAAGTTTATAATGGTGAGCATGAAATATATCGTGAAATTTACACCTATCTTTTAGAGAATAAAATTTTAAAGAAAGAGTTATGTTTCACAGATAATAAGTTGTCACATAAAGATGGTATCCACTTTATACAAGGAGTGGACGGTGCATCAAAATACATGTCGGAGCATAGATCAATCGCATTTATTTTAAATCCAGAAAGTTTAGATGTTATCAAAAAGGTTTCAGAGGCTGGTTTAGTTATGCCACAGAAATCTACATATTTTTATCCGAAGATAGCTACAGGATTTGTAATCAATAATTTATAGTTTTAATTTTGATTGATGAAGTTCACAGTGATTATATTAAATAGTATTAATGGAAAGAAGAGAAGATTATAACAAAATAATATATAAGGATGTACAATATGGCAGGACACAGTAAATGGGCAAATATTAAACATAGAAAAGCAGCACAAGATTCAAAACGTGGAAAGGTTTTTACAAAAATTGGTAGAGAGTTAACAGTTGCTGCAAAGATCGGTGGATCAGATCCTGATTCTAATTCACGATTACGTTTAGCGCTTGATAAAGCAAGATCGGCAAATATGCCTAAAGATAATGTTGATAGAGCAGTGAAGAAAGGAACTGGTGAAGGTGGCAATCAGATATATGAAGATATTATGTATGAAGGCTACACAACTGGCGGTATAGGAATATTAATTAAAGCACTTACTGAAAATCGCAATAGAACAATTATGGAAGTTAAAACTACTGTTGTTAAACGTGGTGGCAGTATGGCAGAACCTGGTGCAGTATCTTGGCAGTTTGAACATAAAGGTATAATTATTATACCAGCTGATTCTATATTAGAAGATGCGTTGATGGATTTAGCGTTAGAAGCAGGGGCTGATGATGTTGTCTTAGAAGAGGATATGTTTACAGTTTCAACAAGTATGTCAGAGTATGAAAAGGTTAAAAACTTTCTACTTGAAAATCATGTGAAGATCGAGTTTTCAGAGTTAACTATGAAATCAAAAACAACTGTTGATGTAGCTGGCGAAGACGCTGAAAAACTTATAGCATTAATAGATGCGTTAGAAGATCTTGATGATGTCCAAGAGGTTTACGGTGCATTTGAAATTGATGACTCAGCATTTGACGAGGCTTAGATGTTATTTCTTGGTATCGATCCAGGTTTAAATCGTACAGGTATTGGACTTGTATCATCAGAGAATAATGTTGTGAAATATGTTGCACATAAACTTGTGAAGACAGATAGTAAGGCTGACCTTGTTGATAGATTAAAACAGATAGTTGAAGGTGTAACAGAGTTTGTTGAGATCCATAAACCTGAGTACGCTGCGATTGAGGATATATTTTTTTCAACGAATGCTAGGAGTGCTTTGCTTCTTGGTCAAACAAGGGGTGCTATAATTGCTGCGTTAGTGTTGAAAAATGTGAGAGTAAAAGAGTATACTGCGTTGCAAATAAAGAAAGCCATATCTGGTTACGGTAGAGCAGATAAGGAACAGGTAAGAAAGATGGTTGAGCTACATTTGAATTTAATTTCAATTGATAAAAAAATTCCATTAGATATAACAGATGCGTTAGCGTGTGCGTTATGTTTATCATATCATGCAACATCGTATATGATATCGAACAAGCTGATATGATATTTAGGTTAGCAGGTAAAATAATACTTAAAGATCACACATCGGTTGTTGTTGATGTAAACGGTGTTGGATATGAAGCGTTAATATCACTACACACTTACTCTAAGATAGGGTCGGTTGGCGATGATGTTATAATATACACTCATTATGTAAGTAGAGATGACGGCGTATATTTATTTGGTTTTGCGGATCTTGATGAGAAGAAATTGTTTCTACAATTAATCACGGTATCAGGTATCGGCCCTAAAGTTGCTGTTAAAATTTTAGGTGGCGTTGGCGGTGATAATTTAAAGAAAGCGATAGCGTCAGAGGATTCTGTAATGCTTACAACAATTCCTGGTATCGGCAAGAAATCTGCTGAGAGAATTATTGTGGAACTTAAAGATAAATTTTCTAAAGATGAGATTTTATCAGATATGTCATCAGGCGATATAAAAGGTGATGTTTTAAGTGCGTTAGTTAATCTAGGATATAAACAAACGGATGCACATAAGTCATTAGATGGTATAGATTTAGGAGCAGATTTTGAATTTATCCTTCGTAAGGCGTTAACAAAATTAGCTGGTAAACAATAATTTATGTGGAAGATTAAAGTATGATGGATGATGATCTATTTAGGGAAATTTCTGAGAGTGAAGATAAGTCTAATAATGATATACGTCCAAAGAGTTTTGATGATTATACAGGTCAACAAAATATAATAGGCAATCTAAAAGTTTTTGTTCAAGCAGCAAAAGATAGGGATGAAAGTTTAGATCACTGTTTATTTTACGGGCCTCCAGGACTTGGTAAAACTACGTTAGCATATATAATCGCAAACGAGTTAGGCGTTAATATTAAAACGACATCAGGACCGACTATTGAGCGATCAGGCGATCTTGCAGCGTTATTAACAAACC
Organism: uncultured Deferribacteraceae bacterium; assembly: GCA_947039055.1. GTDB lineage: Bacteria > Chrysiogenota > Deferribacteres > Deferribacterales > Mucispirillaceae > CAMQYB01. Next base: position 3,442 of record CAMQYB010000096.1, on the reverse strand, counting down.
TATCTAAAAATGAAGTTTTGTTTATAGATGAGATCCACCGTATTCATGCATCAATTGAAGAGATTTTATATCCAGCGATGGAAGATTATAAATTAGATTTATTAATAGGACAAGGTCCAGCTGCACGTTCGATGCGTTTAGATCTTCCAAGATTTACATTGATCGGTGCTACAACAAGGGCTGGTTTATTAACATCACCACTGCGTGATAGATTTGGAATGTTGATAAGATTAGAGTTTTATACAGATGAAGAGCTTGCAACAATTATTCTTCGTGGCTCAACATTAATCAATACGGTGTTGCATAAAGATGCAGCTTTAGAGATCGCAAAAAGATCAAGAGGTACACCTCGTATAGCTCATAGAATTTTAAGAAGAATGAGAGATTTTGCAGATATTTTTAACGACGGTACAATCTCATTACAAGTCACAAGAGACGGCTTAAACAGATTAGAGATTGATAGCGAAGGCTTAGATAGTTCAGATAGAAGACTTCTATATGCGATAATAGATAAGTACCAAGGTGGCCCAGTTGGAGTTGATACTTTGTCAGCTGCAACTAGTGAAGAGAAAGATACGATCGAAGATGTTATCGAACCATTTTTGATATATAAAGGTTTTATTCAAAAAACACCACGAGGCAGAGTTGCAACGAAAATGGCGTACGAACATTTAGGTAGAAGTTATAGTGAAGAGTTAACGATAGAAAAATTATTAGGTACGGATTAAAAATTGGCTAGACAGAAAACAACATATATATGTCAGACTTGTGGATCAATTTCATCAAAATGGTTAGGAAAATGTCCTGAGTGTAATGAATGGAATTCGTTTGTAGAAGAGGTTGTGGAGAAAAAAGGTAGCAGTGCAACATCTATTATATCAAATTATAAACCAACATCTGAGGCTGTATTACTTGACTCAGTTGTATCAATTGAAAGTGACAGAGTAAAGCTTGGTGTTAAAGAGTTCGATCAAGTTTTAGGTGGTGGTATAGTTGCAGGATCGGTTATATTAATCGGTGGTGAACCGGGTATTGGTAAGTCTACAATTATACTTCAAATAGCTGGGATACTTTCAGGTAAAGATATGAGTGTTGTATATCTTACAGGAGAGGAGTCTTTGACGCAGATTAAAATGCGTTCAGATAGATTAGGTGCAGATACATCAAAGATCAGTTTACTATCTACAACATCGTTTGAAGATCTTTTATATGCGATAGAGAAACAGAAATTTGATTACATAATAGTTGACTCAATACAAACAATAAACTCTAAAGAACTTCTGTCAGTTGCAGGTACAGTAAGTCAGATTAGATATATAACTTACAGACTTGTTGAGATCGCTAAGCAGAATAATATAACTGTTTTCATAGTGGGACAAGTAACAAAAGATGGTTCATTAGGTGGGCCTAAAACATTAGAACATTTAGTTGATACGGTGCTATATTTTGAAGGTGATTTCAATCGTGGACTAAGAATACTTAGAACGGTTAAGAATAGATTTGGTTCAACCGATGAGGTTGGAATATTTGAGATGACTGTATCTGGATTAGTTGAATCATCATCAGATGTTTTATTTATGGATAGTGGAAATGAGAAAGTATCAGGTAGAGTTTTAACAACTGTGCTTGAAGGATCACGTCCATTTATAGTTGAGATACAGGCGTTAGTTGTGCCTACATTTTTTCAATATCCAAAACGTAACTCAACAGGTTTCGATCAGAACAGGTTGACGATGCTGATAGCGATTGTTGAGAAAAAGTTAGGAATAAATTTATCAGCAGCTGATGTATATTTAAATGTTGCAGGTGGATTAAAGATTAGAGAACCGTCAGCTGATCTTGCAGTGATTGTTGCGATACTATCTTCATTTAAAGATATTATAGTTGATGACGATACAGTATTTGTTGGTGAGGTAGGTTTAACATCTCAAGTTCGTCAAACATCAAATATGTTAAGCAGGATGAATGAGTCTAAAAAGTTTGGAATAAAAAAAATGGTTACGCCTTATAATAAAGGTATAGAGGCCGATATAAAAATAATAGATATCAAAGAGATTAAAGATTTGGTAAGTATTTTAAATTTAAATTAATAGTATACGGAGGACATATAATGTCATTGATGAAAGGAAAAAATGTGTTAATTTTCGGTGTTGCTAACGATAAAAGTATAGCATACGGAATAGCTAAACAGATGTTTGAAGACGGTGCTAATGTAGGATTTTCTTACGCTGCTCAAGGGTTTGAAAAACAGGTTAGACCTATAGCTGAAAGATTTGAATCAAAATTTTGTGAAGAGTGTGATCTAGGCGATGATAACGCAATAGAAGAACTTGTGAAGAAAGCTGAGAAAGTATACGGTAAGATTGATACGATAATTCACTCAGTAGCATTCGCACCTAAAGCTGCTTTAACTGGAAGATTTTTAGATACAAAGCGTGAAGATTTTATCACAGCATTAAATATTTCTGCATATACATTAGTTGCATTAGCTCAAAAATTTGAAGGCATATTAGCAGAGAACGCATCATTCTTAACATTGACATATTATGCATCATTAAAAACTGTTCCAAACTATAATGTAATGGGTGTAGCTAAAGCAGCACTTGAGGCTGTGGTTAGATTTTTAGCTGTAGATTTAGGAAATAAAGGAATGAGAATTAACGCAATTTCAGCAGGTCCAGTTAGAACATTATCAGCAAGAGGCGTTGAAGGATTAAGCAGATTGTTTGATGCAGTAGCAGCAAGAGCACCACTTCATAGAAATATTGATATTGAAGATTGTGGACATTTAGCATCATTTTTATGTAGCGAGAAAGCAAAAAATATTACTGGTGAAGTAGTATATTTAGATGCAGGGTTCAATGGCACAGCATTATAGTAATTTAGAAACAATAAAAAATATTTTCTCTATTCCTTTAGAGTATAGTAAAGTTATAGATGATGTTGACTCTCTTGGAAAGATCAAAGCAGATAGGTATCAGAAGATATTATCAAACGATTATTTTGTCTGCTACGATGTGTATCCGAGTAATCCTCTTAAGTCACTGTTAGGTTATTCGGTTGCAAATTGTTGTGATACAGATGAAGTTGAAGAGTATATGTTAGGACTTTTAACACCTATTATGACAGATGATTTTACAGTTGATTCTCTGAACCATGTAATTATTGATGGTATGCGTGGTTTAGAAGTTTATGCACCGATGAGACTTGGTGAAGAAGATAAATATCTTTACGTTGTTTATATCACAGATGAAGAGAATGCTTTTTTTGTATTTGCAATATCTGATGCTGATGTAGAGGATTCGTTAGATGAATTTTCATTTGCAGTAAGATCTTTTCATAGATTAAATAGAGTTACTGTAACTTTTAACTCACAAGATGTTTCATCAGAACATGACCATGAATGTGAATGTAATCACGAACACGAACATGATCACGAACA
>CAMQYB010000095.1 GCA_947039055.1 uncultured Deferribacteraceae bacterium | reverse complement strand
GTATCAATAAACTTGACAATCGCTACTTTATAGAGTAGTTATCTCTAATTAATTCCCCATGATGCTAAAAGATTTATCAACATACTCTCTGGGTATTTACCTTTAAAATCTGCAACAAGTGATGATCTTGTAGTTGCATTATCTGTTGCTAAAATAGACTTATAATACCATAGTGATGATAAATTTCCATCTGCTAAATATTTACTATAATCAACATCATTTCCTAAATCCGATGATACATATAACGCAATTTCTTCATAATTACCAGATACTTTTGATAAATAAGCTGACGCATTATCCATATCACCTTCTGAAAAATATAAGAAACCTGTTGTTAAATTAATATAATCCGAAAATGAAGGATATATATTCACTAACGATGCAAATTCAGGAATATCTTCAGCTGATGCAACATTTAATGCAGCTATTTCAATATTGCCAGCATCCTTAGATTTAGCTCCTTTATACGAATTAACACCTAAATATGCAACTAATACTAAAACAATTAATACTCCAACTCCGATAATAATCTGCTTAAAATAATTCTGCAATAAATTCTCTAACTTATCTACACGATTATCTTCAATAACTACGTTCTTCTTTTTAGCCATAATTCAACTACCCTCTTGATAATGCTTTATTAAATATTTTTCTATTATTTGATACAATAACTTCTATCTCTTCTAATGTTAACCCAGCTCCACGCATAACCGATACAGCCATATCGTAGCCAACATAATCTGATGGCACATGAGCATCATTATTTATTACTAAACTAGCTCCAACTTCCCTAGCTAATTTAACAACATGACCGTTACAATAACTGTGTCCTCTTCTTGTAGTTATCTCCAAATAGACACCGTTACTTTTTGCAAGCTCTACATCTGACAGTGTGATAAGTCCAGGATGTGCTAAAATATCTACACCTGCGTCTATAGCTGCTCTATTTGTACCCTCTATATACGGCTCTGTTATCGTCTGTCCGTGTACTAAAACGATATCAGCACCTAATGAACGTGCTTTTACGGTTGATGCCTCTATATCGGCTGGTATAACATGAGTAAGCTCAACACCAATGATAACTTTAAACTCTTCATCTAATGAGTTGTAAGACTCTTTAAATCTTAGATGTGTTGAGATCAACTCTTCTAAATTAGATCTATCTGCATGATCTGTTACAGCTATACCTAAATATCCTTTAGATTTTGCTCGTCTTGCTGATTCAGATGCGATTAATACTCCATCTGATTTTATTGTGTGTGTATGTAAGTCGTATAAAATGATTGAGCCTCCAATAAAACTACAGCTTTAAAATATTTGTTTTAAAATATTTTATATCAAAATCAAACTCTCTACCTGTCCATAAATTAAATGATTTATATGCTTGCATAATTAACATATCTATACCGTTTACTAATTCTAGGTGTTTATATCTTAATCTCATAAAATCTAAAAATGGTGTCATACCGCTACTATATTGTAAATCTATAGCGTAATGCCTAACACCCATTCCGACGTTTAAAAAATCAAAATCACCATCATGGATTGATGTAGTATTTATAATTATATCGCAATCAATTGTTGATAACTTGTCGTAAGGTATAACTGTTATATTATGCGAAGATATATTAGAAACTGCTTCTGCTTTTTCAACAGATCTGTTAGCAATAAATAAATCAAGATTGTTATACTTATTAAGAGACAATACAAGTGCTCTACTTGCACCTCCTGCTCCTAATATCAGAATAGAACTATTATCTAACTTAACTTTATTAAATTCAAATAGTTTCTCTAATCCATAAACATCTGTATTGTAACCTTTCATACCAGTGTCACTAAACTTAATAAGATTTACAGCCTTAGAGTATTCTGCAACCTTGCTATAACTGTTGCATAGTTCATAAACTTTCTCTTTATACGGATGAGTTACATTCACTCCAACAAAATTGTGTTCTCTTAAAAAACTTAATACATTTTCTAAATTAGAACCATCTTTTATATCAAAAACCGTATACCCACCATTAATACAAGTGTCATGAAAAAAATAGTTATGAATAATTGGCGATAAAGTGTGTGATAGAGGAGTTCCAATAATACCTATATTAACATACATATACACTACTCCCAATTAATTAAAATCTACAAAAATAAGCCAGTCAACATATTATAACAAATACTCAATATAGTCAATATTGTTAACAACGGAAAAAAATTATTACAACTATTATTATATAAACTATTAACTGTTTTTATTTTTATCCAAACCTAAACTTTTAATCTTTTTATAAAGATATGTTCTTTCTATATCAAGTACAGCAGCCGATTTAATAATATTCCAATCATTAACACGTAAAACATTTAGAAAGTAATCTTTCTCAAACAGATCTCTCGCACTCTTTAATGTAGCACTATAATTTAAAGAACTATCAACCGATTTTGAACTGCTATCATTCATAAATATTGCAGGTGTATCATCTATTTCAATCACCTCATTATCTGATAACACAACTAACCTTTCTACTATGTTTTTTAACTGTCTAACATTGCCTGGAAAATCATAGCTCATAAACTTATCCATTAATTCGTTCGATAACCTCTTCTCTAATAGTGAATTTAATGATGATGAAGATTTTAAAAAATAGTTTACTAGATATGGAATATCCTCCTTACGCTCTCTAAGTGGAGGCACTTCAATCGGTATAACATTTATCTTATAAAATAAATCTGCTCTAAAATTGTTATTCGCAATCTCTGCACTTATATCTTTATTGGTTGCACATATAAGTCTGAAATTTGATTTAATAATTTCTGTACTGCCGATTTTTGAAAATTCACCCATCTCTAAAACTTTCAAAAGTTTTATCTGTGTAGATAGATCCATATCACATATCTCATCAAGAAATAGTGTACCGCCAACTGCTAGTTCAAACATACCCTTCTTCAACGCTAATGCATCTGGAAAAGCTCCTTGCTCATATCCAAACAGTTCTCCTTCTAAAAACTCACTTGGTACTGCTGAACAATTAATCTCTATTAGTGGTTGGTCTGAATACATACCTAACATATGTATCAACTTGCTGACGTGCTCTTTACCCGTTCCGTTCTCACCTGTGATTAATACAACTGAATTCATGTTTGAAACTTGATCAATCTTATCTTTTAATCTATTAACAGCCGGACTTACACCTATTAAATTATATTTCTTAATTAAATTATATTTAGAGTTTCGCAAATCTTTTAACAACTTACTACGATCTTTTAGATGTTTTAAAATCATCACAATTCTTTCTAACGACAACGGTTTTTCTAAGAAATCATACGCACCATATTTGATACTCTCAACAGCATTTTCTATCGTGCCATGTCCTGAAATCATTACAACATCTATCTCTGGATAATATCGCTTAATCTCTTTCAAGCCTTCCATTCCATCTATATCTGGAAGCCATATATCAAGAAATACTATATCAAATGTCTCCTCTTTTAATAGCTCCATACCTTTACTAAAAGTTAACGCATGTTTAGAGATATTTCCTTCATCATTCACGATACCCATTATTGCTATACCGATATTTTTCTCATCATCAATTATTAAAATTTTCATCTCTACTTCCTCTATGCATTTATACATTTCTTGATAGTACATAACAACACTTAAAACTTTTTTGATTTATAATATCACATCAAATTGTCACACCAATTTCTTTGGAACTTTAATTATAAATCTAGCACCTTTATCTAAGTTCTTAGCTTCAATAGATCCTTGATGTTCATCTATTACCTTTTTCACAATAGCTAATCCTAAACCTGTACCACCACTACGTTTGCTGAAATATGGATTAAAAACATTACCGATATCTTTCTCAGGAATACCGCCACCCGTATCATCAATTATCACAGCTATATCCGTTGTAGACTCCTCTAAGGCAATAGTGATCTCGCCAGACTCTTTCATAGCAGATATAGAGTTCGTTATTAAGTTTTGCAGAATTCGCTTAATCTGAAGTTTATCACCATAAATTGTTACAGCACAATCTTTATCAAAATTGTAATTAAATCTTACATTAGGGTATGAACGTTCATATAGGTGAACAGTGTTTAATATCTCATCACCTAAATTAATCGCAACCTTGTGAGCAACTTTCTCTCTCGCAAAATAAGAAAACTCTTCTACAAGTTCAAGTAACGATTCAACCTCACTTACGATCGTATCCATACTCATTGTAACTATGCCTTTGATCTCAGTATCTTCTAAAACAGCGATACGTTTATTGACTCTTTCAGCCATCAACTTGATAGGTGTTAAAGGGTTCTTAACTTCGTGTGCTATTCGTGTTGCAACTTCTTTCCATACCTTAAATCGCTGTGACGTTACGATATCTGTAACATCATCTAAAACTATTAATAACTGCTCCTCTTCCAATGTGAATATAGATGAGATATTCATTAAATATATTTTAGGTTTGCCGTCTAAAGTAAATGATATATTAGATATTGATTGTTTATCATCAACTCTTAAAAACTCTGATATCTCTGCTAATATATGTTTTTTAAAATACTCTTCACCGTTTGAGATAAATAAATCTGCTTTCTCATTCATCTCTAAAATAGTTAGATCTTTTTTCATCAATATTATCATTGATAAAACATTTTTAAAGATCGCATCAATATACATTTTATCTATTAAAATCTGATTATACGTTTCTGATAAAATAACATTTTTACTGTTCAACTCATTTGTGTGCTCTTTCAGTTTTGATGTCATATTATTAAACGTATCAATCAAGTATGATATCTCTGATCCTCCTGTTGAGTTCACTTTGATATCTAAATTCCCACCCGATATAAGAACCGATGCATCAGCTAATTCTTCGATAGGTTTTGTGATGCTATTTGCAAATAATACTGAACCCCATAACGCTGAGAAAACAACTATCAAAAATAAAACTACCATCAACATCAAATATGAATTCTTTACTGGATATGAAAAATATTTACTCTCTGAACGGATACTCTTCAATATATTAATACTGTTGATATCTAACTCTATAGATGATGGAATAAGTTTATACGCTATTAAAAAACGTTTCTCATCTATAGGATACGATAACCAATAGAAAGTTTTATTATTAAGTTGATCTATACCTGTATCCTTTTCATACAAAAGCATACTGTCTAAATATGTACTTAATATAGAACTAATATTTTCATCAACATTTTCATCATTAATACCGTTAGTGTCACTATTTATCTTAATTGTACTATTGTCTCTAGTATCATTTTTTTTTGCATAAAATACTTTTTTCTTATCTGTATCATATACGGCTGCACCTGAGAATATATCATTGTCGATATAGGTATCTAATAGATCAACTATTTTTACATTATTATCATCAGATATATCTATTAACGATATTACGTTAAGGTTTAATGAATCTATCATCAAGCCTTCGTAATCTTTTAAAATATTTAATGAGCTTGATAATGAGTAATCTATCTGTGCATTGAACCACTTATTTATAGCAACATTTATAACTGTAACTGCAAAAGTAAATATAAAAAATGACGGGATAACAGAAATTATCATCGAGAATATTATCACCTTACTCTTAAGGCGTGATCCAAACTTTTTATCACTTCTTTCTGCAATAATTTTTGCGGTTATTCTAAATATCATCAACATAATAAATAAAATTATTATAACATTAAGGTTTACTAGAAAAAAGATAGACACATTGGTATACCAAGCATAATTGACATTGGTAATGTTTTTGCCTACGATAAAATTTATACCGATAACGATAAGGAGATATAAAAGATATTTGCTTAACGTTCTTTTAGGATTATTGATGGAACTTGAAGTTAATAAATTAGTTATATTCGTTATAAATTGTAATACCTTTCTTCGAAAGATCGCTATACGCAGTCTGAATTTATCCATTAATATCTACTCCGCCTATAAATACCTATATAATTAATCTATACATTAATCTATCTATCATATAAATAAAATATTATTATTGCAAGAAGTTCTAATATAATGTAATAATAAACAGATATATTATTCTTTTATAAGTATATTTTAGGAGAAAACATGGCAGATTTTGAACTAAAGACGATTGAATACGGAACAACTATATTAAAACTTGTGAGAGTAAAAGAGTTTATTGACGGAACTCAACGATTATTCGGAAATATTCTGTTTTCAATCAGACACTATAGAGAACAACATAACGAAATGATGCACGTACGCATAATACCACTTTCTGGTATTACAAAAATATCTGGCACAAATAGATATACTATACAAGCTGATGCAAAATTATCGATCAATAAAATATATGTTAACGCTAATCATAACAACCAATCAATCGAGTTTGGACCTCTTCAAGGATTACTTATTGATGAGTCTATCGCTAATCGAGGGATAGGTACTTTCGCAATGAATGAATTGGTGAAATGGGTTAAACAAAATTTTGAAGAATATGTTGTCGTACCATTTGAATTTGTTGGAACAGACTCAATGACAACTGATGATAAAGAGATACGAATTAAATTTTTAGAAAATTTTGGATTTAATTTAAACTTCTCAGACGTATCAAGAAAAAACGGATCTATGAAAGCAAGAAGAGTTTCATTCTTAAGAGAGTATTTAAACTTTGACAAAGTTGACGAAATAGAAATTGAACCATATTTCTTCAACCTGATTAAAGAGAAGTTTGATATAGATAAACAGTATAACGAACTTAAAATAGATTACCAACTAAGAGGAGAAGAACTTTTAGGTGGAATTCAAAAAGCAGACTTAATTAAATATTCTATTATCTTTATCGCAATGGTACTAGCTATATTTATATTCCTGATGAGTAGTAAATAATTTATCAATCATCTTAAATATAGCCCATTAATTGTCATTTGAACATTAGTTGAGTATCGTGAGTTATATGCTCACTAGGTATTAATAATCGTCGTAGAGTAGTTAGTGAAAATTAGTAAAAATAGTTAGTAAGTAGTAAGTAGTAAGTAGTAAGTAGTAAGTAAATAGTTAGTTAGTTAGTTAGTTAGTTAGTTAGTTAGTTAGTTAGTTAGTTAGTTAGT
>CAMQYB010000094.1 GCA_947039055.1 uncultured Deferribacteraceae bacterium | reverse complement strand
ACCACCAAAAACTACTAACAGCAAACCTGCTCCAAAAAAATAGTAAAATTGATAATAAAAAAGTTCAACCTAAAACTTGGTTGAACTAAATATTATTATAATTAAATTTCGATTTATACCATTTCAAATACCATAAACCAATCTACACTATCACTAGTCTATCATGTTAAATCAATACCATTTCAAATACCATAAACCAATCTGCACTATTTTCAATTGATAGGCTTAAACTTAAACCCTAAAACAACCCAAAAATAATCCCCAAACCGTACTAACAGTATTTGCCACCGTCTGCTTCGCATTCAAATTTATCTACTGCGTCATCAAACTCATCAACTGCATCGTTATACTCTTTTACTACATCATCTATCTTATCTGTTAAGCAATCTCTATAGCTTTCAACATCAGCACTATATCTATCCATATCCGACTCGCATCGGTCAAGATCGTACTCATCATCAAACGTATCGCCAAAGGATAAATTTACGCAACGTGGTACTCTAGGTTCTTGACAATATCCTAAAGCGTAACCGTTCTGATAAAACAACAACATCAACATTATTAATAAATATCTTATCATATAAATCTGCTCTCCTTATATCGTAACCTTAACCTACCATACCAAAATTGATAATCCTAAATTCAGTAACTATAAAAACTTGCAGACGGAATTCAATAACTATAAAGCTTATAATTTTAAGAAATCATCCATATTATAAAACCCTGCTGGTTGATCAACTATCCATTTTGCAACTTTAACTGCTCCGTTTGCAAAAGCGTCTCGTGAATGTGCTCGATGTGTAATTTCTACCCTTTCATTATTGCCAAAGAAATAAACTGTATGATCGCCAACAACATCGCCACCTCTAAGTGTTTGCATGCCGATTTCGTTCTCTTTACGCTCACCAATCATTCCTTCTCTACAATGCACAGCATTTTCTTCCAAATCTAGTCCTGCACCATCTGCTGCTGCTTGTGCCATTGCAAACGCTGTTCCGCTTGGAGCATCTTTCTTTAATCTGTGATGGATTTCTGATAACTCTATATCGTAATTATCAAGCATTGATGCTGCAAGATGAATTAATTTTAAACATACATTTAATCCTAATGAAAAATTAGGTGCTAAAAATATCGGATAGTTTTTTGACGCTAAATGTATAGCCTCTTTTTCCTCGTTTGAAAATCCTGTTGAACCTATAATTAACGGTTTCTTCAACTCGTTAAAATATTTCATATTTGATGTTGTAATTCTTGCACCTGTGAAATCTACTATCACATCCGATTTTGCACACTCAACTAATATATCATCAGATAGCTTTGCACCACCTTTTCCAACTCCTGCAATTTCATATATCGGCTCGCCGTAAAATGGAGAAGTTTTTGTATCTATCGCTGCAACAATCTCAGTATCTTTATCTAAATAAACTATACTAGATATCGCCTTACCCATTCTGCCAGCAGCACCTATCATCGATATACCTATCATTTTCTAAACTCCTTATAACTTCTTAATCTCTTCTTAATCTCTTCTAACATTTTCTAACATTTTCTAATATATTCGAACATCAATATTGATTGAAAAATTTATTTATTAACTAATTCTAAACCTATCTCAAGCATAGCTGATTTTAGAACTTCAGTTCCTTCTTTACTCATACGAATTAATGGCAATCTAATTTCATCTTCTATCATACCTATTAGATATAACGCTTTTTTTACAGGTATAGGATTAGTCTCACAAAATAAAACTTTGAACAATTTCGACAGCTTAAAATGTATCTCTCTTGCATCAAGATAATTTCCATCAAGTACACAGCTACACATCTGAGCCATCAATTTTGGAGCGATGTTATTTGTTACAGATATAACCCCCGTAGCACCAAGCGTCATGAGTGGATAAGTTAGAGAATCCTCTCCTGATAGAAGTGAGAAGTTTTCTGTATATTTCATAATCTCAACAGCTTGTTCTATACTTCCTGATGCCTCTTTTATGCCCACAATATTATCTATCTTTGATAACCTAATCACCGTTTCTGGCAACATATTAACCGCTGTTCTTCCTGGAACATTATATAGTATAATCGGTATATCAACAGATGTTGCGATCTCTTTATAATGTTGATACAACCCCTCTTGAGTTGGTTTATTATAGTATGGAGTGATTAAAAGTGCAGCATCAGCTCCTGAATCTTTTGCATGTTTAGTGAGCAATTTTGTTTCAAGTGTAGAGTTTGATCCTGCACCTGCAATAACAGGAACTCGTCCTGCAACTTGATCTATCACAATCTCTACAACATCAAAATGTTCATCATGCGACAACGTCGCAGACTCACCAGTTGTGCCACATGGAACTATACCGTTCGTGCCATTTGATATATGAAACTCAACAAGATTGCGTAAAGCTTTCTGATCAACATTTCCTTCTTTATCAAACGGTGTGATGATAGCAACAATACTACCTTTTATATCTAACATAAATTAACCTCACATAAAAAAATCAATATTTATAAGACTCTGCATTAAGCACGCCGTCATAAATATGTCTTGTCGCACCTTGAAGATAAACTTTTTCTAAATCTTTTGAAACAGTTAGATAACCGTTATCTGCTGTTTTTAAAACTGTAGGCGAAGTTGTAAAACCTTTCTCTATAGATATAAGCGTTGCAGCCGTAGCACCTGTTCCACAAGCTAATGTTTCATCTTCAACACCACGCTCATAAGTTCTAATATTTAACTCACTTCCACTCACTACTTTTATAAAATTAACGTTCGTACCTTTTGGTGCAAACTGTTCATGATATCTAATTTTTGAACCTAACGCTTTAACATCTACATTTTCAATATCATCTAAAAATATCACAACATGAGGAACACCTGTGTTTAAAAATGAGTAGTTATATTCAACGCCGTCAATCACAATAGTTTTATCTAACTCTAATCCGTGAGGAGTAGTTAATTGAACTTTCACATCAAGATCATTGATGATATTTGCCTCAATAATACCAGCTCCTGTTTCAAACTTCATAAAGTTTTTTGCGATATTATTTTTGTATGCGAATTTTGCAACACACCTTGAACCGTTGCCACACATCTCAGCTTCGCTACCGTCTGAATTAAAAAATCTCCACGCAAAATCTACCTTGTCTGATTTGCATAGAAAAAATACACCGTCTGCTCCAACCGATAACGCTCGCTTAGATATTTGTACTACAAACTCAGCGTTGATATACTCATCTAATGAGCCATCCATATTGTTAAAAACGATAAAATCATTACCGTTACCTGTAAGTTTTGAAAATTTAATCATCACCTAGAATAACATATTTATCTTTTTCTTGTCAAACACTCATTAACATAAAAACCTAGCATAAAATTTTAAATGGCGTATATATAATAAATGTAGTAAATATAAGTATTGTACATAGAATAATAGAATTCTTAAAATGTAATAAGCTGGAGAAAAATATGAATGAAAAGTTTAGTGCCGAATATGAAAAATATAAAAATAACGCATCTGAAAAAGATTTTGAAAAAATAGATCAGAACGAAGAAGAGATACTTAATAAAGCATCTAAAAAATCTTTACTCAAATATTTTGAACAGATTAAAATTATGATCTCAATGGTGAAAGATTACACTCGTGGAAATTATAAAGTCGTGCCAGTGTCAACTATATTAGGGGTTGTTGGAACATTGATTTATGTGTTCTCACCGATTGACGCTATACCTGATTTTCTGCCTTTCGCAGGACTTATAGATGATGCTGGAGTTGTGGCTGTTTGTCTATCTCTGCTTAACTCAGATATTGAACGATATACTGAATGGAAAAATAAAACAGTTTAATTTATAGCTTTTAAATATAACGAATGTCACACTTTTATAGTTTAATAAAATATAGTTTGAGAGATACTTTAATCGTGTTATAAAATAAAAGAGTGTGTAATTATAAATCTAATCAACTACCATTAAATATAAAATAATATTAATAATATTTATCCAGTTGATATAGTTATTCTTTCATGTTAGCATAAAGTTGAATTTAAATTTAGTAGAGGGTGATTTAGTGGTTCTTGCAACAAATAGAAAAGCGTATCATGAATATGAAATTTTAGAAAAATTTGAAGCTGGGATCGCTCTTCAAGGTACTGAAGTGAAATCTATTCGTCAAAGTAAAATCAATCTAAAAGAATCACATGTGAAAGTTATCAATAATGAAATAATGCTTGTTGGTTGTCATATATCTCCGTACGATTTCGGGAATAGATTTAATCATGATCCTCTACGAACTAGAAAACTTCTTATGCATAAAAAAGAGATCTTTAAACTTATGGGAAAAGTTAATGAGAAAGGTTTGGCTCTAACCGCTCTTAAAGTATATCTTAAAAAAGGTTTGATAAAAATTGAAGTGGCACTTGTTAGAGGTAAAAAACTTTACGATAAACGTAGAAGCGAAAAAGAGAAAGATCTATCTATTGAAATGAACCGTGCTTTAAAAAATAAAACCGATTAAGTTTACATCTAAAATAAAACCGATTAAGTTTACATCTAAAACTAAATTCATGTTTATGTTTGTGTGTGTGCTTAAAATTTATGTTTATGTTCAACTATAACTCTTGTGTTCGTTAATAATTATCAACTATACCTAATCAGCTATACACTAATTAATCGTACATCAATTAATTATATAACAATTAATTCTACATCAATTAGTAGTGCATCAATTAATTCTACTAATTAGTAGCACATCAATTAATCGCATATCAATTAATTGTACAACCCCTAACCATACATCAACAACAATCACACCCATTAATACACTTATATCAAGCGTACATCTGCTCCATAGACAACAGTTTAGATTTAGTATCTAACCCACCTGCGTAACCTGTTAAACTGCTGTTACTACCTATCACTCTGTGGCACGGAATAATAATCGGTAACGGGTTTTTATTGCACGCCATACCAACGGCTCTATAACCTTTCGGTATACCTATCTTACTGCATATATCTTTATATGAAACTGTCGTTCCGTAAGCTATCAATTTAAGTGCGTACCAAACTGAAAGTTGAAAATTTGATCCTTTAATATCATACGGAATATCAATCGTCCTATTCTTACCTATAAGGTAATTATTAATTTTATCCATACACTTTTTAATAAAATCTGTCTCACTGATATGATAATGGCTATTACTATTTATATAACTCTCATCATCATCTATAAAAACTATCGTCTGTAAATAGTTGTTTGAAGTAACAACAGCTAGTTTACCGATAGATGTATCGTATATCCAACACTCTGACATAATAACGTATTCCTCCACACAATAAACTACCGTATACTATCCATAATATTGGCAATAGTATAAAAACTCAACACTTAAATTAAAATTTTTAAATCAGGATAAGATGGGTTAAAATAAAAATCTTTCTGCAATTAATAAATATTCGCCCTCCCACAAAAGTGAGAGGACGATAGATAACAG
Source organism: uncultured Deferribacteraceae bacterium (assembly GCA_947039055.1). GTDB lineage: Bacteria > Chrysiogenota > Deferribacteres > Deferribacterales > Mucispirillaceae > CAMQYB01. The sequence goes on along the minus strand of CAMQYB010000094.1, from coordinate 1,632 downwards.
ACTACTTCGATAATTATTGAGGAATTCAATCGTAAGCGTACCGTATCTAACTTTATCTCATAAATAAATTAAATCAAAAACTAATAATAAAACTAACTTTGCACAATAATGAATTTAAAGTTCATTATCTAACTCTATCTAATAATGAATTTACAGTTCATTATCTAATGCTAATAATTTTGAATTTCAAGTTCAATATTATCAAGCAGTAACAGGATGTCTTCTTCTGTTAGATGGTGCAAATATACACATGATATATGCAACAAGTTGTGCTACTGGTACTAAAAATAATAGTATCCAAAATGGTGATAATCCTGCATCTCTTAATCTGCGAACAGATAATGAAACCCACGGAATTAATGATATAAGAAAAAATGCTATAGATGTGTAGCCGTATCTTACAGTCATATCATCAACTACAAAATTTCCTGCCACATCATACGTCATAAAAAAACCTGATGTTGTATCGAACATAAATAAAATTGTCCAAATAATTAATGAAAAAATCATAAAACTATTGTAATCCATTCTCGTAGATTTGCCGTTGAAATTAAAATAATTTTTATAAACATCTAATATACTACGCATAAATAATCCTCCAAAATTTAAAAAAATAAGTTTCTTCGTTAGAACTAATTTAATAATATTGGGTGATACCCTCTATGTCAATTTTATATTTATGGCGTATTAATTAACTTGTTTAATATTGGAATAGTATATGATAAGAGAAAATGTAACCGATTATCTACCACTATAAAAAAATAACAAAAAAGAGTCCCAATATACTTACCTTTATACAAAATAAGAATATTAGAACTCTATTAATTTAAACACAAAATAAATTTAATATTAACCGATAAGTTGTTTCATCTTCTCACGTGATTTATCTGCGACCTCTTTATGCAACGATCCACCATGAGAATCCATTGTTACAACACATGGAAAATTCTCAACATCTATCACCCAAAAAGCCTCTGGTGATCCAAACTCTTCTAACTTAAATACAGTTAAAACTTTCTTTACTCGCTCAGCTGTTAACGCTCCTGCTCCACCTACTGCATGTAAATACACAGCACCTGTATGCATTAACCCTTTACTAGTTTTGTCACCCATTCCACCTTTACCGATAACAGCACGAACTTTATAATCATCTATAACTTTCGCCTGATACGGCTCTTCTCTTGCTGACGTTGTAGGACCACTTGATACAAATGACCATTCACCACTACTATCTTGTTTTACAACTGGACCACAATGATATATAGCACCATCTTTTAAATATTCATCGATAAACGTCGGTCTATCTTCATACATCAATTTATGTGCAGCGTCACGTGCAGTAACGATTGTGCCTGATAATAAAACTTGATCACCTACTTTTAATTTACGGATATCCGCCTCACTAATCGGCGTTTTAAGCTTAATCATATTCTACCTCGCTACCTTTAATTGTTAAAGTTCTTCTTCTGCTTGCCCAACACATATATGATATAGATACAAAAAATGATGCAGGATGACGATGTTGAACACCAACTAAAACATCTAATATAGTAGTCTTTCCACCAAACCCCATAGGACCTATACCCATAGAATTTAACTCTTTACATAGTTCAACTTCAAACTCTGCAATCT
>CAMQYB010000093.1 GCA_947039055.1 uncultured Deferribacteraceae bacterium | reverse complement strand
TCGTAAGTTTGTAAATTGAATTGTTCGTAAGTTCTAAAATTCATAAGTTGGTAAGTTCTAAAATTCCTAAATTAACAAGTTTACAGCTCGTTTTCTCTTAAATTAATAAAAACATAAACTATGTCACTCTTATATAAAAAAACAAAATAATATCTATAATATAAAAAACCGATGTACATTATATACATCGGCTTAATATATTAAATTTAATAATTTAACATTCAAATATTGTTACAAATATTATTCTACTATGAAATCCATTTTTTCCACTAACTGCTTAGTATATGAGTTTCTACGTTTCTGTTTCAATGAAGCCTCTTCTACTATTTCATTATATTTAGCTGGATCTGCTTTCTTAGTAATCTTAAATCTGTTTTCTATTGCCATGAAATCTGCAAGTTCAATAGTTGCATCTTTACTATCAATAATAAGTGGATTTTTACCTTGCTCTATTAAATCAGGGTTATATCTGATTAACTGCCAATAACCTGCTTCAATTGCTTTCTTCTGATGATCAACTCCGTATGTCATATCTAAACCTTGTGCAATACAATGTGAATATGCAATTATTAATGATGGTCCATTATACGCCTCAGCCTCAATAAACGCTTTTAAACATTGTGCAGGATTGGCTAGAGATACTCTTGCAACATAGATAGATCCATAAGTCATCGCTATCATCGCTAGATCTTTCTTCTCTTGCATTTTACCTGATGTTGCAAATTTTGCAGTTGCTCCAAGTGGTGTAGATTTTGACGCCTGTCCACCTGTGTTAGAATACACTTCTGTATCAAGAACTAAAATGTTAAGGTTCTCGCCTGATGCTAGTACGTGATCTAATCCACCGTAACCTATATCATAAGCCCAACCATCTCCTCCCATCATCCATGTAGATTTTGGAAGTAAGAAATCTGCCATTGATAAGAAATCTTTCGCCTCTTCAGTTTTAATACCAGCAAGTTTAGTTTTTAACTCTTTAACCAATACTCGTTTAAGCTCTATCTCATTTTGAGTTTTTGAAGGAGCTTCAGATATCTTACCGTATAAATCGCCGATCTCACCTTTAAACTGCTCAAGGTAGTTGTTTGCTTTACCTGTAAAATAATTTACCGTCATTTTCATTCCGTAACCGTACTCAGCGTTATTCTCAAATAATGAGTTACCCCAAGCTGGCCCTAATCCATCTGATCTATCACAGTATGGAGTTGTCGGAAGGTTACCACCATAAATAGATGAACAACCTGTAGCATTTGCAAGATATAATCTATCTCCAAATAATTGTGTTAATACCTTAATATATGGAGTCTCTCCACAACCTGCACAAGCACCCGAATATTCAAAACCGTATGGAGCAAACTGAAGCCCTTTTATAGTCGCTTTATTATATTGATCTGGTGATAACTCTGGAAGGTCTAGGAAGAATTTATAGTTTTCTACTTCTGTATCTCTAATAGGCATCTGTGGACGCATATTAATAGCTTTTAAATTAGGATCAGTTTTGCTAACTGCTGGACAGTTGATTACACATACTGAACAATCAACACAATCCTCAGGTGCAACTTGAACTGTAAAAGCGTAATCTTCAAATCCTTTACCTTTAGCTTGAACATGTTGAAATGTTGATGGTGCTTTATCTAGCTCACTCTTCGGATATGATGCAACACGGATCGCTGAGTGTGGACAATGAAATGCACATAATCCACATTGAATACAAATATCTGATTCCCATACTGGGATCTCAACAGCAAGATTTCTCTTCTCATACTGTGTTGTAGCAATCGGCCATGTACCATCAACTGGCATCTGTGATACCTTGATCTCTTCGCCTCTATCTGCAACTAACATAGCTGTAACTTCTTGTACAAATTTTGGTGCTGATGGATCTAGACAACCGTTAATTAAGTCAAGCTCGATATATGGAACATGTCCCTCTTTAGATGCTTTGTCAACTCTTCCTGGATACATAACTTCTTCAAATTTTGTAGCACCGTATTCAGCTGCGTTATTATTCATAGTAACAACGTTGTCGCCGTATTTACCGTATGATTTTTTGTTAGCTTTCTTAATCGCTTCTAAAACTTTATCAACTGGAATAATATTAGATATAGCAAAGAACGCAGTTTGTAATATAACATTATATCTGCTACCAAGTCCAAGCTCTCTAGCTATCGCTATTGCATCTATGACATAAAATCTTGCTTCTCTTGCAACAATTTGTTCTCTAATATAAGAAGGTAGGTTTTCCCAAACTTCAGTTGCTGAATAAGGACTGTTTAATAAGAAACTTCCTCCCTTATTTAAAGGTCCTATAACATCAAATCTTTCAAGGAAAAAGAAGTTGTGACACGCTAAGAAATCTGCATGTTCTATTAAGTATGAGCTTTTAATCGCTTTATCACCGAAACGTAAATGTGATGTTGTAACCGATCCTGCTTTCTTAGAATCATATACGAAATATGCTTGAACTTCTTTGCCAGCTTCTGTATTAATAATCTTAGCTGTGTTTTTGTTTGCACCAACTGTTCCATCTGATCCTAAACCAATAAACACTGCTTCAAACGTTTCAGGAGTTGATATATACCATGACTTATCAACATCTAATGAAAGATTTGTAACGTCATCTATAATACCAACTGAGAATGAGTTCTTAGGATCTTTTGATAATAAATTATCGTATACAGCTTTAACCATTGCAGGAGTGTAATCTTTAGATCCAAGTCCGTATCTACCACCAACTATAAGTGGATAGTTTTTAAACTCAACCATTTTCTTACACATGATCTCGCCTACTGCCGTTCTAATAGTTAAATATAACGGCTCGCCGATTGCTCCAGGTTCTTTCGTTCTATCAAGAACTGCGATACCTTTAACTGTTTTAGGTAGAATTTTTGCAAACGTCTCAACATCAAACGGTTGAAATAATCTAACTTTTATCACACCAGTTTTGTAACCAGTTTTATTTAACTCTATAGAAGTTTCCTCAGAGATATCTCCAGCTGAACATAATATTATTATTACCTGTTCTGCGTCCTTATCTCCAACATATTCCATAGTGTCGTAATGTCTACCTGTTAATTTTTCAAACTTCTTGAACTCTGCCTTAAGTGTTGGAATAATTTTATCAAAAAATGAATTAACTGTTTCTCTACCTTGAAAATATACATCAGGATTCTGTGCAGTTCCACGCATAGATGGATGATCTGGTGATAAACTTCTCTCTCTATGTTCACGAACAAGATCGTTATCTATCATGTGTCGCATATCATCAAATGTTAATTCTTCAACAACATTCAACTCGTGCGATGTTCTAAATCCATCAAAAAAGTGCATCATAGGAACTCTTGTTCTAAGTGTCACGGCTTGAGAGATAAGTGCAAAATCCATAACTTCTTGTGGATTGTTTGAACATAAGAAACTCCAACCTGTTGTTCTTGTAGACATAACATCTGAGTGATCACCAAATATTGATAACCCCTGTGATGCAATAGCTCTTGCACTAACGTGGAATACCGTTGGGATCAACTCTCCAGCTATCTTAAACATAGTAGGGATCATTAATAGTAACCCTTGTGATGCTGTAAATGTTGTAGTCATAGCTCCTGTTGCTAAGGCTCCATGAACAGTACCAACTGCTCCTGCTTCTGACTGAAGCATCATTACATCAGGTACTGAGCCCCATATATTTTTCTCCATTCGAGTTGTCTTTTCGTCTGCTATCTCACCCATCGCTGATGAAGGTGTAATAGGATATATAGCGATAACTTCATTCGTCGCATGCGCAACATGAGTAGCTGCCATACTACCGTCCATTATACTTTTTACTCGTGCCATATAAAACTCTCCTTATTATTTTTCTTAATTTATAACTTGATATTTCTAAAATAAAACTTATATATACTCTTAAATCTAAAACAATATAATCAATTAAAACGTATTAACTAGCAAAATGTTTCACCTAATCTATCACACCGATTATATCCCTTTATACACCGTTAGTCAAACAAAATAGAACAGATTATTTTTTTTGTTATAGAACTCGTGTTATATTGTATAAATAAATAATTGTACAGTAAAACAAATAGATAATTTACTATTTATTAAAAGCAAATTAATTTATTCTTAATTTAAAATTGATAATATTTTATCATTATGATAAAATGATAATATGTTTATGCACTTTATTAAATTAGTAGAAAACCTTGGTCAGTGGACGATTAGTATTATTCTGTTTTTTACTGGAATAACATTTTTTACTATAAAAACATTTACAGCTGGACTGTTCTCTAAAGCCTTTCTAAATCCAGTATCAATAACTTTTATATTAAGGCAAATTAATTTTATCGGTGTTGAACTAATTAAAACGACAACTATTGTTGCTCTAGTTTTAGGACTTGCTATTGTTGGAACTTTAAGTAACACATTAATAAATTTCGGTGCAACGACATCAATCGGTGTTGCTTTAACTGGAGTGCTTGTGAAAATAGCAGCTCCTTTTATAACTGGTCTATTATTTATTTTCAGAGCAGCTAGTGCTATATTTATTGACATCGCACTTATGAAAAATAATAACGATTTTAAAACTCTCAAATCTATGGATATAGATGAATACCAAATGGTGTTCTTTCCTAGGGTTGTAGCATCCATTGTATCTATGTTTATTTTATCAAGCTACTTTATACTCCTTTCAATTATAGGCAGCTTTACACTTCTATCTTTTCAACTAAACACTACCTTAGCAGTTGTAGGACAACAAGTTATTTCGGCTCTACAAATCAGTGATGTAGTATCATTTATATTTCAGGTATTTTTCATAGGCTTAATCGTTGCAATCATTCCGATGTATACTGCGATGGAACAGAAAAGATCGCAACTATGGATTATTGTATCTATGAACAAAAGTATGATGAGATTATTCTATATGTTTATTCTGATTGTTTTTATAGGACAGTTAATATGATCAAAAATAAAACGATCACTACATTTATCAAAAATCCACACGATACTAAAAGTATTATCAACGATCTGATTGATAAATATAGCTGGGGAAAAATAGCCGTCGTATCGGAAGATGTACCACTTATGAGTGCCTTAACTGTGCTTGATAATATTGTGCTATATAAATGTTACGCTAAAAGATTGTACATATCTAAAGTAGAAAATGAAGTGATTGAGTTTTTAAATAGATATAATGAACCAAATATTATATACTTACATAAAGGACAATTAAATAAGTATCAACAATTTATTGCTAAACTTGCAAGAGCAACAATACATAATCCAGATGTAATTGTTATTGATATGCCTTTTGATTATCTTGGTATTGATAATTTTAACTTGTTTGTTGATATAATTAAAAAAAGTAATACAGATCTTGGCAAAATTATGATAATAGAAAATAGTAGGTTTTCGAACTTATACGACGATCTCGATATTAATAAAGTAGGAATTGATGAATGGCTGATCCACGTTACAAAAATCTTGAGCTAAAAGTAGGGTTCTTTATCCTATTTGCAATAGTTTCAATCACGACTCTTATTGTGACTGTTGGGATAGATAAAGGGATTTTTACAGCTAAAATAAGCGTATACGTTTATTCAAATACTGGTGAAGGTATCAATCAAGGTATGCCTGTGCATTATGCTGGCTTTCAAATATCTAGAGTTGATGATATCCAACTACTTGATGATGGACGTGTGCAGATGATTATTAAAATTCCTGAAACTTATAATAGATGGATAAAAACAACATCAGATTTTAGACTCGGAACATTAAATATCTTGAGTTCTCCTGTTATTAATGTATCAACCGATCTTGCAAGAGTTTCTCCACTTGTTAAAGATGGCGATGAATTCTATTTAACAAGAGATACTAGAATTACTGAAATTGTTGAAGCTGCACTACCTATCGTTAATGATCTTAAAGAGATCATCGCATCGGCAAATATTATTATCAAAAATTTCGCACTTGAAGATAGTGATTTCAATATGCTCATGAAAGCAGCTGGCGTACTTGGACAAAGTCTGCAAGTGAACGGTGCTACTATAATAAGTGAGACGATGCTTGCCATTACTAATATAAAAAATATTCTAGGAAATCTTGCACCTGCAACTAAAGGATCTGCTGAAATTACTGATGAACTTAGATCGACTATCGATAACCTAAATATACTTATCTTGAAACTTCAAGATACTTGGCCTCTTAGAGGTAACGGACCTACTAATCAAAGTGGTGAGGTTAATCTTAAATGATGATTAAAAAAATACCTACACTCTTAGCCATAATTATATTCACTATATCAATAACTGCTTGTGGATCTAAAACGAACAATGTGCCTTATGAAAATTATAGAGGGTTGAAAAACCTTGACACTGCATTAGATTATCTATTAAAAGGAAATAATCAAGCTGCGATGAATAGCTATGAGAGAGCTATTGATATATTTATTAGAGCTAATGATTTCTGTAACGCTGCTAAAGCTGGAATATTTCTCTATACAGCCGAACCTGTTACTCAAAATATATACTTTCTAACTGATGCTGAAAATCACTCTAACATCGGTAAATGTAGCAACGAATTATTGATAATCAATCTACTCTCTAATATTAATGATAACAAAACAATTAATGTAGAAGATTATACCGCTCTTAATGAACCATTCTTATCTTTTGCAGAAGCGTATCATAATAAATCTATTGAACCAATCAAACTGATTATTGATCAAAAAGATACAAGCAATAGACTTAAATCTGTTCTTTACAGAATACTCGCTAAACACTATCTTAATATAAAGAGTGAGAACTCTTTAACACTTGCAAGCGTAATGATTGAAACTGCTCTAAAAATAGATCAATCAAATAGCTGGTTAAAAAATATGCTATACGATGAGAAATTAAAATTGAAATTAATGCAAATTAAAAAATTAGATACAACTACACAGATAAAAAAAATAGAAATCTTGTCAGAGAAAGTTAATGTGATGGAAGATATAAATGACTAAAAAATTATTATATATTATCACAATGCTGTTATCAACTACACTTATGAACTGTGAACTAGGAAATTTTGATCTTGATAACGTAACCGATGCTTATGAAATGTTCGGATATTACTCAGATTATACAGG
>CAMQYB010000092.1 GCA_947039055.1 uncultured Deferribacteraceae bacterium | reverse complement strand
TTCAAATGAGTTTCCATTTTTAAAATGGTTTCAAGTTATACATTGGTTTCCTTTTTTTAGATGGAGTACATTTAAAGTGTGCTTTCCGTTTAATCTAAAAATATTTTACCCGCCACCAACAAAATTTATAAGTTCAATTACGTCATTTTGATTGATCGTAGTATTTTCAAAATCAGCACACATTATTATATTGCGATTAAGTTCCACAACAACTGTTTTAGGATTTAAATTATATTGTTTTACTAGATCCATAACAGATTGATTTTCTTTAATTTCACACTCTTTTCCATTGCATTTAATTTTAATCATTTAAACTTTCTCCTAAAATATATTTAACAGCGAGGTTCGCTTGAATGTTTGCAGCAACTGCAACACGAGTTGCCATAAGTCCAGAACCTTTTTTTGCTTCATGTTCAAAATCTCCTACAATAATTGCACGGTCAGAGATTGTTTTATATGTGAAACTAGTTGTGTCGTAAAGTCCAGCTATTCCTGATGCTCCTATGATATATGACGTTTTAAGAAATTTTAACACAGATGAAATAATCATGCTTTTGGTAACAGCTCCATCTACCGCTTCAATTATCACTTCGTAATCTTCTAAAATTTCTACAATATTTTCTTCAGTTATTTTAACAGGTGTTTTCTCTAACTTTATGAATGGATTAATTCTTTTAAGTGTCTCTTCTATCGCATCAGTTTTATGCATCCATAGTTGATCTAAGAAATATTGTTGACGATTAATATTAGATGGTTCAACGTGATCAAAATCTATCAATTTCAATTTTCCAACTCCCATGCGTGCAAGTGAAATTGCAACGTTAGATCCAAGTCCACCTAAGCCGATAATCGCCACTTTAGATTGCTTTAGTTTTTCATAAACAAACGGTGTGTGCCGAGCAGAGATTAATGATTCTAACTCATCATCGGACGGTTGTATATTCTTTTTAATAATCATTAATTTGTCGCTTTCTTCAAGAGTGTCTGAAAGGTTTGCACTATAACCGTTATGATATATTATACTGTTTTCTTGATTATATTTATCAGATAAGTTATCTATATCTTTCACTTGAGTAGTCTTTTTTACAGCGATAATTTTTCCGTTAAGTTCTATTTTTATCATATTTGTTCCTCTAATTCTAATTTCTAAAAAGCTTAATTTTAGTCGATATTTTCATCTTGATTGATTACGATTTCACCATCATGCGAGATAGAGATTATCCCCTTGTTACTAATTTCTAAAATATTCTCTGCCTTGAATTTGTTTCTATATATTATATACTGAGTAGCTTTGTTGATGTTATTAATATTTATAGTATTTGATTTTGTTATATAGTTTAGTTTACAGTTTTTATCATCGAAATTATTTAAACATATATTTTTAAAATCTTTGCCTTCATCTTTAATTTTTATATATTCATTAGTAGATGAGAAAACTCTAATCATTCCGTAATCGAATTCTTTAACACCGTACTGTGCAAGGATCGGAAGCAGTGTGTATTTAAATTGAGATACTGATCCTGAGAAATAGATTTCATTTCTGTCATCATTAAAAGATATAAACCCTTTAGTTGATCCGATAAAATCTGGAAAGATATATGCAGGTTTATTTTGTGCAGGATAGAAAAATATTAGTAACGCAAATAAAGCGAGATATTTATATCTAGTTGTCAACGTGATTACAGCAAATAATATCGTTACGATAAGTGCAGGTAGTGGAATATTTTTTAGAGTGAATGTGAAGTATGTTAGATTATAAATTGTATCAAGCACGATGAGTGATATTTTTTCAACAAAAACAAGTGCGTCAATAAACAGGTATGGAGAGATAACAGTAAGTATCCCTAAGATAATTTGTATGTAAATAAACGGTAACATAATAACTGTTGATATGATGCTTGCGAAGTTTGTTGTGCCGAAATAATATAATGATATAGGTGTTGTTAATATTGTTGCTGCAACGCCAACCATAATCATCGTTGTGAAATAAGATTTTATACCGTAATTATTTTGTGTGTTCTTGTTGCTGTCATAGTTCTCATTATTATTTTTACGGTGTACGTTCTTATTACTATTCTTATTACTGTGTATATTGTCATCTGAGCTATTCTTACTATTTTTATCTACGTTACTATCGCTATGATTATCTTCATCATGGTTCTTATTACTACTCTCATCGTGGTTGATATTATTATTTTCATCATCTATATTTTTGTTACTATTTTTATTTGTATCGTTATTAGCACTCTCTTTATATCTATCATTATTTAGCAGATATAAGATACCAAACACTGCAGCGAACGATAGTAGGAATGAAATATCAGTGATTGTGTTAGGTGAAAAAATTATAAATAACGATGCGAGTATAAGTATAAACTTTTTACTATTGGTTGTGTAATCGAAGAGGTAAGTTACGATAAAGAAGATTGTGAAGAGAGATGCTCTAAGTACGGTTATAGAAAATCCAGCTATCGGTATCATGAGTATTAATATTATTGCAAGTGGAATTAATCTAAGTTTGAACGGTAGAAAGATTAGTAAGGTTACGACTATAGTGACGATTATCCCTATGTGCATTCCAGATATGGCAAGTAGGTGAGCTAGTCCTGTGATAATATATTTATCTCTCACATCGTCGTTAATATAACTTTTATCACCGAATATTAAAGCTTGAGGCAGTGTTAATTTTCCACCAGATAAGTAGTATAGATCGTTCAGTTTATCTGATCTAAATTTTATTATATTTGATATGATCGGCAGTTTAATCTGTTTATAATTTTGAGGTAGTTTAAACTGTTTACGATAGTAGTTCTCACTTTTTTTAATTAGTTTTAGATCGGCATAGATGAGATCACCTTGAGTGAAATTATCGGCTATATGTTTATCTACTATGATATTGGATTTGATAGTTCGTAAGATAACTTTATCTTTATAATATTCTGATTTATCAACAACTATGTAAAGATTTACTAGAAATATATTAGTAATTATATATATTGTAATTAGTAGAATAGAGTTTTTGAGTTTAAATGATATCAGTATGGTACAAATTGCGATTACCATTGCTATTATGGGATCATATCTGTATACTATAGCTGTAATTATAGCTAAAAAGAGTAATCTTGTAGTAGGAGAGTTGAAGTTACTCAATATTTTCTTTTTAATGCTATATATATACATGTTAGATTTTAGCAATATAAAATTAATTGTACAAGTCAAAAAAGTTAAAAAAAATGAGTATAGATTGTTTTTACGAGCGAATAAGATTTAGGGATATGTATTAACGTTATGTTCTTTTTAATATTATATGTATATATGTTAGATTTTAGTAACATGGAATTATATGTATAAACATTTATGCTCTGTATTTATATGGAGTAATTTAGGATAATATATTATGCAAACAACAGTAGCGAAGAAGGTTGAACTTTCAGGCATCGGTTTACACGGTGGCAAAGTTGTAAGATTAGATATAAAAGAAGCTCCAGCAGATACAGGTATTCAGATCCGTAGAAGTGATATTGCAAATTCAGAGTATTATAAATTAACACCATACAATGTTGTATCAACACAGCTTGCAACAACGGTTAATTGTGGTGATCACTCTATATCTACAATCGAACATTTTATGGGATCGTTTTATGGATTAGGGATAGATAATGCGTTTATAGATGTTTCAGGTAGCGAAGTTCCGATACTTGATGGATCTGCAAAAGATATAGTTGAGTCGTTATTAGAGGTTGGTATAAAGACTTATGATAAGCCTAGAAAAGTTATCAAAATCACAAAACCTATAAGATATGAACTTGATGATAAATATGTTGAGATCGTTCCATCAGATTATGGATTAGATATTGACTTTATATTAGATTATAAGAATAGCGTTATCGGATCACAAAAATATAGTTACTATCACAGCAAGCTTAATTTTATTAACGATATAGCGTTTGCAAGAACTTTCGGTTTTGAGCAAGAGGTTGAAGCTTTACAATCTATGGGTTTAGCACGAGGTGGATCTTTAGAGAATGCTATAATTGTAAATGGTGATGAGATATTAAATCCAGATGGTTTAAGATCACGAGATGAGTTTGTACGACATAAGATTTTAGATATTTTAGGTGATTTAGCATTAATCGGTTATCGTTTACAAGGTAAGATTAGAGCGTTCAAATCGGGTCATCAGCTTAATAATTTATTTGCAAGATCTATGCTTGAGGCGACAGATAGTTATGATATTTTGGAAGCAGACAGTTCTGTAAAGGGTATTAATAGTTTTCAAGTTGCAAATACGATTACAAGTCCAACAAATAGCACTATTAACTACTAATATAGGTAGTTGTATTAATCGTTGTTAGATAAGGTTTTTTCAGCGATTATTTTTAATATGTAATTATATAAAAGTTCACATTATTTTAATCTATCTCATTTTCAATAAAATCCTTTTAAAAAAGTAATATTTGTATTAGAATACCCATTGAGTATTATTGGAAGAGGTATAAGATTTTGAAAGCAAATATTGACGTTAAACGTATTAGTTACGATGAAGCGATTGAGTTATATAAAACGAAAGATATATTAGAGTTGGGTGCGTTAGCAAATTCTATAAGAAAGATTAAACATCCAGAGAATATAGTTAGTTATGTAATTGATAGAAACATTAATTACACGAATATCTGTTGTTGTAAATGCAAGTTTTGTGCATTTTATAGAGATATCAAATCAGATGAAGCGTACTTGATAAATGAAGAGGAGTTATCAGCTAAGATAGAGGAGACTTTATCTTTAAACGGTACACAGGTACTGTTGCAAGGTGGACTTCATCCGACGTTGAAGATAGAGTATTACGAAGATTTATTACGTTTCATGAAAAAGTATCCTATATGGTTACATGCATTTTCTCCACCTGAGATTTTTCATATAGCGTTAGTATCGAAATTAACTATTAAGGAAACGATTTCAAGATTAGTTAAAGCAGGACTTGATTCTATTCCAGGTGGTGGTGCTGAGATTTTAGATGATGACTCAAGAAACGAGGTATCACCTAACAAGATAACATCAGAAGAGTGGTTAGGTGTTATGGAAGAGGCTCATTCACAAGGTCTTAAAACAACATCAACTATGATGTTTAGAAAGATGGATAGTGCAGAAGTTATCATCGGACATTTAGATAAGCTTAGAGAGCTTCAAGATAAGACAGGTGGCTTTACGGCATTTATTCCATGGCCTTTTCAAACGGGCAATTCAGAGATAGATGATGAAGAGGTAACGGCGTTAGAGTATTTAAAGGTATTAGCGATATCAAGAATATACCTAGATAATATAGATAACATTCAAGTCTCATGGGTAACTCAAGGCGACAAGATCGGACAACTGGGCTTATTATATGGTGGCAACGATTTTGGTTCAGTTATGATTGAAGAGAATGTTGTTAAGGCAGCAGGAGCAGATTTCAGATTGAATACAGAAGAGATAAGATATTTAATAAGTGCAGCAGGGTTTATTCCAAGACAACGTAATATGCAATATGAACTAATTGGTTAAGATCCTATTAGCTTTAAAGGATAAGTAAATTAGATGACAATATTGAGAATTTCATCAAAAACACCTATTGAAGTAATCCGAAAGACTCTTTCAGACGTATATGGTCTAGCAGTTTCGGATTATGAAATCACTGAATCAATTGATCCAGCATATATGAATATAGAGATATACTCTGTACCCGATATTCTTATCGATAATATTGTTGTGTTCAGTACAGACGCAGATCAATATGTTGGATATATATCTATCTACCCACCATTAACAAATTTATATCCAGAACCATTTGATTATATGATCAAACTTCTTAAAGAGAGTGGTATCTGTTATAATGTTGATTACGATGTAATAAGAAGTGCATATGACGGCTATGTTAATAAAGAGTTAATATTAGATAAAGTTGTAGCACGAGGCAAGAAAGCTATACATGGTAAGAATGCAGAGATAACTATTCATTTTGATGAATTAAATAGACGTCCAGCGATAGATGAATTAGGTAGAGTTGATTATAAGTCGGTAGACTTATTTGCAATAGCAGAGAAGGGAGAAACTTTACTTACAAAGAAACCTGCAACAGATGGTACTTACGGAATTACAGTACGAGATGAGCATGTTAATCAACATAAGGGAACAGATGTTGAGATACATATGGGTGAAGGCGTAGCGTTGAATGAATCTGGTATGACGTATGTTTCAACAACAAGTGGATATATACATTTTGATTCTAAGAAGATATCTGTATCTGCAGTTTATGTTGTTGAAAATAATGTTGATTACACGACAGGAAACATATCGTTTAATGGTTTGGTTCATGTTCGTGGCGATGTTATCCCTGGGTTCAAAGTGTACGGTGAAGAGGGTATAATAGTAGACGGTATCTGTCAAGATGTTGAATTAACATCGAAGGGTAATATTGTATTGCGTACAGGCATTAAGAGTACGGGCAACTCACTTATTACGGCAGACGGAGATGTATCAATTGGTTACGCTGAAAATGTGAAAATATATTCAAAGCGTAATATTATTATAAAGAAGTATGCTTATAATTGCGAGTTGTATGCAGGCGAACGGATTATGGCTAATTCTGCTGAGGGCATTATTGCAGGAGGAGTTGTAAGAGCATTTTCTGAAGTTTCAGTAAAACTTTTAGGATCACCTGGTAATTCAAAATTTTCAGTTATCTTAGGAAGCAAATATTTTATTGAGGAAGAGGTTGGCAATATTCGTAGAGAGAAACTGCGATTAATTGATGCAATAGAGAAGATTGTGCTAGCAGTTAAGCGAGCAGAGTTATCACAACAAGATAGTGCAGGACAACATAAGGTCGGTAAATTGTTAGAGATGAAAGCATCATTTTCTTCTTTAGTGGATGATTTAGATAAGAAAGAGAAAGGGTTATTAAGTGACAATATTGTTAGAGATGCGAAGTTAAAAGTAAGGAATAGGGCGTATGATGGAGTGAAGGTAATGTTTAATAATTCATCATACACATTAAAGGAAGAGATGAACAGGGTTGTATTTTATTTTGATCGTAAATATAACGAAGTGGCATGGGTTAATATTAAAGATATGGCGGCGATAGAGGGTAATGGAGAAGATTAATAATATAGTTATTCGTGGTGCAAGACAACATAACTTAAA
>CAMQYB010000091.1 GCA_947039055.1 uncultured Deferribacteraceae bacterium | reverse complement strand
TTAGTCGCAATTAAATACCAATACCTACTCTTTCATCGTACTTATTAAGCTCAATCCCTTGTTCCTTAAACCATAACTATAAACATGAATGCCACTCATTAATTCTGTCTATCAAACACAATCATCAAGTTGCTACTCATAACTAATTATAAAAAAACGCCTACCCTAAAATTAAGGTAGGCATTTAATATCTTCTATCCGATTTTTCATATCATTCAAATAAATAATATAATCAATCAATTATAAATTGATAATATTAGCTAAAACAACACTCTACTTAGCGTACTCTATAGCTCTCGATTCTCTGATTACTAACACTTTGATCTGCCCAGGACAAACAACTTCCTCTTCGATTTTCCTAGAAATATCTCTTGATAATGTGATTATTCCATCATCTGATATTTTGTCTGGTTCAACTATAATACGAACCTCTCTACCTGCTTGTATAGCAAATGATCTCTGAACTCCTTCAAATCCAGATGTGATCTCTTCTAACTTTTCAAGACGTTTGATATATGATTCTAGAACCTCTCTTCTTGCACCTGGACGTGATGCTGATATCGCATCTGCTGATTGAATAAGTACAGCCTCAATACAGTTATACTCAACCTCGCCGTGGTGTGAAGCTATCGCATTGATTACTCTTGGATCTTCTTTGCATCTTTTAGCATACTCAACACCTATTTGTGTGTGTGAGCCTTCAACATCATGATCTATAGCTTTACCGATATCATGTAACAGCCCTGCTCTTTTTGCAATCTTAATATCCATTCCAAGTTCCGCAGCCATAATACCAGCGATCGTTGCAACTTCTATTGAGTGTGCTAAAACGTTTTGACCATAACTTGTACGATATTTTAATCTACCTAATAACTCTAAAATATCATTATGAACTCCATGAAGTCCTAAATTGAAAACAACATCTCCACCTAATTCGATGATGTGTTTTTTCATTTCAAGTTTACTCTTCTCATGTAACTCTTCTATTCTTGCTGGATGAATTCTTCCATCAGCTATTAATCTTTCTAAAGTTAATTTTGCAGTCTCTCTTCTATACGGATCGTATGATGATAGTATAACCGCTTCTGGTGTATCATCAACGATAATATCAACACCTGTGATCGTTTCAAATGTACGAACGTTTCTACCTTCACGTCCGATAATTCTACCTTTCATTTCATCAGATGGTAAGTTTACAACAGTTACAGACATATCATTTACAAAATCAGGAGCACAACGCTGAATAGCCGTTGATATAATACTTCTTGCTCTTTTATCTGCATCTTGTTTTAGATCTTCTTCAATCTCTCTTATTCTTTTTGCAGAGTCCATTTTTGCATCAGACAACATCTGTTCGATTAGAGTATTTTTTGCATCTTCTCTAGTCATATTTGCTACACGTTCAACATCTTCAACATATTTGTTTTTAAGTTCATTGATCTTCACTTTACTAACATCAATATCTTTTAATTTTTCATCTAACTCTTTATCTTTCTTCTCTAAAAACTCTTCTTTCTTATAAACAGTATCCATTTTTTTATCGATAGTTTCTTCTTTAGTTAAAAGACGTTTTTCTTGTTGAGTTATATCCCATTTTTTTTCTTTGATCTCTTTATCTAACTCTTGTCTACCTCTAAAAATAATTTCTTTAGATTCAAGTTTAGCTTCTTTTACGATATCTTCATGTTCACGTTTAGCTCTTTGAATAATATCTTCTTTCGTGTTTCCTAATTTTTTGTCTTCTATTGCTTTAAACTTTTTTAATGCTATATAACTTATCAGTGAGCCCATTGTAAGCCCAACAGCTGTAAATATAATTACATTCAATACTACATTTTCCATTTGTTTCAACTCCTCTATATTATTTTAATTTCAGTAACAATTTGATCTAGTTTCACATCGTTTTCATCAGCTGGCAACGCATCCAGTACCTGAAAATCATATGCAATTCCAACAAATTCACCCAAACTTTTATTTCTCAAATATCTATCATAATACCCTTTGCCGTAACCTATACGGTTATAATCTAAACCGAAAGCTATGCCAGGTATTCCCACTACAATTCTACTGTTATTATCTAACTCTATATTAAATCTATTAGAAGTTATCGGAATTTTTATTCCGAATTTATCAACTTTCAGCTGACTTCTCTTCTCATATAAATAAAATTCTAAATCATCGCCGTCCACAACAGGAAGATATACCCTCTTGCCGTAATCCCATAACAAACTAAACAACAAACTTAAATCTACTTCGCCATTACTTGCCATATAAAGCAAAAAAACATCGTACTCTTTATATAAATCATAAAAGCTTTCAGATATTATATCTGAATATTTAACTCTTCTATTCTTATCGTAATTAATTCTTAAATCTAAATATTTTTTCCTAATCGTTACTTTGTCCATATCTACCTTTTCTACTCTTCCATAACCTTTTGAGCCTTTCAGAGATTTTACTTTCAAAGCCTATTTCGCTTGGAAGATAAAACGATAGATCATTATCGTCACTTTTGAAATTATCTCCTTTATCTTTAGAACGTCTATCCGTGATATAGTTCTGATCGACAAATTCACCATAATCAAAAGGGTATTTGTAACTATTATTATTGTAGCGAAGATTTAATGGAACGGAAGGATTAATATCCTTTAGATACGAAGAGGCTTTGTGATAGGCTAAATAACTCCTATTACTCTTTGGAAGGGAGGCTAAATATATAACAGCATGGGAGAAAATTATCAGCCCTTCAGGTATGCCAACGTTCATAAAATTGTTGTAACTCGCATTTATAAATGTTACAGCTTCAGGATATGCATTACCAATATCTTCACTTGCAGAAACCATCAGCCGTCTGTATATAGCCTCAGGTGGAACTCCACTATTATATAACTTCATCGCCCATAAAATCGCTGCATCAGGGTCTGTACCTCTGATCGATTTTATCATGGCAGAAAATAGATCGCAATTTTCGTCATCGCTAAAACTATTCTTTGCTACTACTTCTTCTAACCCTTCTTTTACTAAATATAATGTATCATCTCTTCGATCACCGATCATTGAGGCTAACTCTATTATATTTAAAAACCTTCGTGTATCACCGTTACACATATCTATAAAGTAATCTAAATTACCATTAAAATCAACATTTGCAATACCCATTAACTCGGATATATGTTTTTTTGTTCTGTTTGCGATTTCAACAAGTGATTTTTTCTCTAACGCTTTGAACTTAAACATAAGCGATCTTGATCTGAATGCAGGAGTTAAATTAAAGTATGGATTTTCAGTTGATGCACCGATAATTTTAACTTCTTTATCATCTAACAATTTCAGTAAAAAATCTTGTTGAGATTTACTATATCTATGTATCTCATCAATAAACAGTATCACATTGCCTTTATCTGCTATAGACAAACTCGCTACAATCTTCTTTAAATCCGTAACGCCGTGAGTTGTTGCGTGCAGTGAGATTAACTCATTATCTAACAACTTGCCGATAAGCTTCGATACAATTGTTTTACCTGATCCTGGAGGGCCTGTAAAAATTAATGAATCAAACCCACCGTTATCTACAATTTTGCGAAAAAGTGAACCGTCTTTTGTAAGTTCATCTTGTCCCAAAATATCAGCGAAACTATCTATCTGCATCATCGACGCTAATTTCATACTTTATACTCTATAACTTATTGTTAAATATCAATAAATTCTTTGCTTGCAAAACATCTATAATATAGTATATCAGAGATAAATATCTATACTCCCTTTAACATACAACATTATTAATTTAATTATACCTTATTATATTAAATTGTAAATACAATTATCTGTTTTATATTTATAAATAAAAAAATGGACACTAATTAAAGCACCCATTTGAAATTATATTGTTATATATCTCTATTATTTTGTTATTTTAAAG
This sequence comes from uncultured Deferribacteraceae bacterium, assembly GCA_947039055.1. Classification (GTDB taxonomy): domain Bacteria; phylum Chrysiogenota; class Deferribacteres; order Deferribacterales; family Mucispirillaceae; genus CAMQYB01. Next base: position 3,349 of record CAMQYB010000091.1, on the reverse strand, counting down.
GTTTTAAGGTTTTAAGGTTTTGTTGTGACGTTTATCTTAATAAACCCTAACTCATTAAATTTAGCTGTATTACCAGTATGAGTAGTAACTTGGATCGTATGATTAGGAGTTGATCCTCCAAATGCGTCAGTACCGATAGTTAATTCACCCTGCTCTGTCGCAACTGTCATAGTAGCCAATGATGAACAACCAGTAAATGCACTAGTTCCAATAGTCTTAGTTTTAGGAAAAGAAATACTCCGTAAGTTAATGCAACTCATAAAAGCATTACCATTAATCGTTTCAACTAGAGGAAAATTAATATCAACTAATGCAGTACAGTTTATAAACGCATCACTATCAATAGTTGTAGCTAAAGGAAACTCAACAGTTTTTAAAGCAGTACAGCCTGAAAACGCATGATCCTTAATAATTGTAGCTAATGGAAAATCAACAGTTTTTAAAGTTGTACAGTTAGAAAATGCAGAAGCACCAATAGTTGTAGCGGATGACACATCAACGGTTTTTAAAGTTGTACAGCCTTGAAATGTACTACTTTCAATAACTTGAACTTTTGGAATAAAAACAGTCTCTAATGCAATACAATCATGAAATGCAGACACACCAATAATTGTAGCTTTTTGAAAATTAACAGTGCCTAATTTTTTACAACCACGAAACGCTCTTGCACCAATAGTTGTAACTTCAGCAAAATCAACGTCTGTCAAACCAGTACAGTTATAAAACGCATTCTCTCCAATATTCATAACCTTTTTAGCACTCACTGAAAAAGTCGTCTCAACCTTAACATCTATAGTGGCAGGATTAAAAAACGCATTATCAGGTATTTTTTCTATATTTGGAAAATCAAGTTTGATTTCACGCCCTTTAGCTTTTATTAATAAATCTCTCAATCCCTCAAAGTTGACTGTTGTTGCTGTATCGCCACTATCTGTAATTGTCCACGTGTTGTCTTTTGGTAGAGTTGTTGGAACTGTCGCAAGTGAGAATTCATTCGATTTAGCAGATCCACTGAAATCAATCGTTTCGGCACAACCAAAAGATATGAACATTATTGCAAAAATTAGAAATGTAAGATAGATTTTTGAGTGTATAAAAAAAGACGCTTTATTCATTGTGTAGTCCCCGTAGTTCGTTTATAACCTTTTTATAGCCCTTTTTGGTAATTGAGTACAACTATAATATATCTATTATAGCAAATTGTAAATATAATTATCTATTATATATTTTAATATAAAAAAATGGGTACTAATTAAAGCACCCATTTGAAAAATTATTACTATTTATTTTTATTATTTTTATTTTACAGAGATCTTTCCCTCTGAAATACCTGCATCTACTATCTTAACTTTATTCTCTTGTGTACCAGTAGTAACGCTAATATTAGCTACAGTAGCTCCCAAAAAGGCATTTTGTTCTAAAGTTGCAAGAAGCGACTCCGTCGCAATTGTCATAGTTGTTAAGCCAGTGCAACCTAAAAATGCAAATTCCCCAATATCTCTAACTAAAGGGAGGTCAACAGTTTTTAAAGCAGTACAGCTCTGAAATACATTAGATCCAATATTTACAACTTCTGGAAAACTAACCGTTTTTAAATTCGTACTACCACCAAACGCACCTGTTTCAATATCTGTAACTTTTGGAAAAGTAATATCTTGTAGAGCAGTGCAGTTTGAAAACGCAAAACTACTGATAGTTGTAGCTACAGGAAAACTAACGCTAGCCAAGACTTGACAGCCAGAAAAAGCATTAGCACCGATTGTTATAACTTTAGGAAAATTAACATTTTTCAAAGCAGTACAGCCAGCAAAAACAGAAACTTCGATCGCTATAACTTTAGGAAAATCAATCTCAGCCAAAGTAGTGCAACCACTAAAAGCACTTGCTCCAATATTTGTAACTTCAGGAAATTCAACAGTTGCTAATTTAGTACAGCTCTTAAATGCAGAATTTTCAATAATTGTAGCTTGTTTTGCACTCACTGAAATAATAGTTACAACTCCAATCTTATCTGTAGAGTTATAAAACGCCTCTGAAGGGATTAATTCTATATTTGGAAACTCAAGTTTGATTTTACGCTCTTTTGCCTCTTCACTATTCAAAAGAGTTTCTAATGCATCAAAATCTGCTTTTGTTGCGATATTACCAGCATCTGTAATTACCCAAAGATCTTCCAAAGGCAATGTTGTTGGAACTGTCGCAAGTGTAAATGTTGCACTAGCTACAGGTGCACCAGCTGGAACTTCATCGTCTGCACAGCCCAAAAATATTAACAAAATTGAGAGAATTAGAAACATTAAACCGATTTTAGAATGTGAAAAAATTGATACTTTATTCATTATATAGTCCTTATATAGCCCTTGCACCATTATTATATACTCTTTTAATTATTATATTGATCGTTCAAATATCTAGAAACATAAGTATAACATATAACTCTTGATATTTAAATGTAAATATTATTCTCTAATATAAGTGTATAAATAAAAAAATGGATACGAACTAAAACATATATTTGAAATTTTATGTTGTAGAAAACAGATAATAATTATGATATAATTATACTCATGACTAATATATTTGAATATCCATTCTACAATTATTTTCTCTATCCGCTGCCGATAATGGGTACTATAACAGGTATTCTCTGCATATTTGTGATGGTTCAGTTTGCTACTGCCATGTTCCATAGGAAGGTGTTGAAAAAGAAAAGAGGGAAACCTAAAACTGTAAACATACAAGCTGTTTTGATAACTATAACTCTATTTTTGACATACGCAGTAGCCTATAACATAAGTAATGATCGCTATTATGAAAACTTTTTAAATGACAGTAAAAAATATTTGAAATATGCTGTGGCTCAAGTAGAAAGTGTTAAAAGAGATAAATGGAGTAAAACCGATATAATTAGAGAGTATAGAGGGGTTTTTACCGTTGTTATAGATAGCGAAATTTATCAATTTAAAGCTATTCTGCCACCAAATTATAATAAGTATATATATTTTGTGAAAATCAATATGGATAATACGGATCATTTTAAAATTTTACCAGTATTAACTAACAACTTGATCGATCCACATATAAAACAACCATCATCAGGATGGGATACTAACCCTATACCTAGCTTAACCAAAGATAAAAAAAACTGATTGCGAATTGTTATGATTATTGCAAGTTGTTGAATTATTGCAATTGTTAAACTATTGTGATTTGTTGATTTATTGCGAATGTTAAATTATTGTAATTATTGCTAGTTGTTCATGTATTGCGAATATTGAGCATAATTACGATTGCTGTGATTATTGCAATTGTTAAACTATTGTGATTTGTTGATTTATTGCGAATGTTA
>CAMQYB010000090.1 GCA_947039055.1 uncultured Deferribacteraceae bacterium | reverse complement strand
AACGTAATTATAATTTATAGATCTATTTTTCACTACTACAAAAGTTGATGAACAAGTAATAACGTAATTAAAAAATATAGGTACTGCTTGCTACTATCAAACTCTAAAAGTTGAGAGCCACAGTAAAAACTGAACTGTTTAATTATGTCACGCAGTTTTTACCGTTACTCTTGCCTTTATATAAAGCATCATCTGCTCGTTGAATTAATGACTCAGCATTCTCACTATCTCTAAATTCTGCGATACCAAATGTTGCAGTGATTTTATCTATTCCACCGAACGGATATGTTTCAATCAAACATCTTAATCTTTCAGCAGTATTATATGCGTTATCAATATCACAACCTTGCATAATAATTACAAACTCATCTCCACCATATCTATAAATATTATCTGTGCTACGGATAGAACTTGCAACCAACTTAGCAATATCCTTTAAAACAACATCGCCTGCTAAATGTCCATACTGATCATTAATAAATTTCAAATCATCAATATCAAATATAATTAATGATAATTTATTTAACCCATCTGTTGCTTGATTAATACTATTTTTTAAATCTAAATTTAACTTCTTACGATTATACACTTCTGTTAAATCATCGTAATTTATAATCTCTTCATAGTAAGTAATCTTATCTAAACTCTTATCAATATTTGTAAAAACAATCACACTAAATTTACTACTATCAACCGTTTTTATTTTAACATCAAACAGTAAGTTACAACTATCTATATCATCAATCTGTTGCATCGTAATAATTATTTTTTTGCTATCCGTATTAATAGTCGAAACTTTATCAATCATATCTGTAAACATTTTTGAATTATATTCTATCCCGTCGTAAGATAAAATCACGCCATCAAGTAGAGGATATTTTATACTAAAATCTTCTAAAGATGATAGGTTTAAGAAATTTAAAAATGGTGTGTTGATATATAAGATATCGTTCAGATCTGTGAGAATTATAAAATCTTCAACTATATTTAATGTCTCAAAAAGTAGCTGTTCTTTCTCTAACACATCTAAACTAGAAACAATCTGATTAGCGATTAAATCAATATTATGTTCAAGTTGGTTTATACCGATATTTTTATCTATATAACTATCCACTTTTAAATTAATTAATTTAATTAGAGTGTCCTTGTTGATACTTTCATCTTCAAGAATTATAATTTTGCTACTCGCTGAAAACGATTTTATGGTAGACAATATTTCAATCAATTCATCAACTGGTTCAATAATATTAGATATAATAAGATTAGGAGAGTTCTGAATATAGCTATCAAAAACATCTGCAAACTTATCTACAACTATTAAATTAATAAACTTGTTAGATAAGCATTCTAAAATAATATCAGCAGAACTACTATTTTTTATATACAAAACTTTTAGTCTTTCAAAGATGTTAGACATTGATTAATACCTATAAAATAAAGTTGTAAAATTATATATGTAACTACTCAATAATTCTATTCTCTAAAAAATAGTTTTGAGAGTTAATAGCCTTGCCTTTGCTTGTCACTTTCTTATATGTATCATCAGTTAATGCCCATGATTTGACATTATCTTTTAAAGATATTTCAATATAATCTAGTAGATTTTTCTTACAACTTTTCTCTATAATTTCTGCCATAACCTCAACTCGTCCGTTAAGATTTCTAGGCATTATATCAGCTGATGATATGAAAACTTTATCTAAACTTTTAGATTTAAAATAGAAAATTCTTGGATGTTCTAAAAATCTTCCAACAATACTATTTACAGTGATATTGCTACTCAATCCTTTTATTCCAGGTTTTAAACAACATATACCTCTAACAATTAACCGAACGGTAACTCCAGCTTCAGATGCTTTATACAGTTTTGATATCATATCTTTATCAACAAGTGAATTCATCTTCATGACTATCATACCTTTTTGACCGCTTGCTGTCTCTTCAGTTACTGTATCAACAAGTTCATAAATTCTACTTTTCAATGTGAACGGTGCGATAAATAATGAGCTCCATCTGTGTATAGATGTATAGCTCATAAGGTAATTGAATAGCTCTGATATATCTTTACCCATATCATCATTTGCCGTAATTAAATCAATATCTGTATAAACCATCGCAGTGTTTTCATTATAATTTCCAGTTGCGATATGTGTATATCTTTTAATGCAACTCTCCTCTCTACGGATAATCAACATAGCTTTTGCATGGACTTTTAAATCAGGTATACCATACGATACGATACACCCTGCTTGCTCAAGATTTTTTGCCCATGTGATATTAACCTTCTCATCAAACCGTGCAGTAAGCTCCACAACAACTGAAACTTGTTTCCCTCTATTGGCTGCCTCAATAAGTGATGTTAATATTTTTGAATCGGTATTAGTTCTGTATAATGTCATCTTAATCGCAAGCACATCTTTATCTGTTGATGCAATAGCGATTAGATTTGATACCATCGAAAAAGAGTAATACGGTCGTATAAAAAATATATCCTTCTTTTTAATATACTCAAATATATCTTTATTATTCGGAATGCTATCTATCAGAAATGGTGTTAATGGTTTGAACTGTTTATCTGGAAGAAGATTACATAATTGAAATAAATATGTTAAATCTATATCTCCATCAATACTAAAAATATCCTCATCATTAAATACTATCTGACTTTTTAAAACTTCTAAAGTTTCTTTATCTATTCCACTGCTTATCTCAATTCTTGCGATACTACCTTTATCTCTTCTTGATACAGAGTCCTCTATGCTTCTAAGCAGATCGTAAGCTTCCTCTTTTTGAACATCAACATCAGCGTTACGTGTAACTCTTAGGTGATCCACAGATATAACTTTATAGCCTCTATATAGTAATGATACGTTTGATGAAATAATATCCTCAATTTTTAAGACTATTATTTTATTGTTAGATTTTTTTACTCTATACACTCTATTAATATTTTCAGGAATCATAATTAATGATAGATACTCTTTACTGCCTCTACTAATCTTTAACACCATAGAAAATCTTTTATTAAATATAAAAGGAAATGGATGTGATGGGTCTAATGTTATAGGTGATAATATCGGCATAATATCGTTAATAAAAATATTTTCCATAATCTCTAAAATCTCTTCATCTTGATCGTAATACATTAATATATTATGACTCACTAACTCTTTTTTAATATCATCAAGAATTTTTTCTTGTTCATTATATAGTTTTTTAACGTAAGCAGTAATTTCATCAATCTGTTCTTTAGGAGTTTTAGAACTCATATCTTTTTCATTGTATCCAAGAGATAGTTGACTCTTAAGTCCTGCAACTCTTATCATAAAAAACTCATCAAGGTTAGATGCAGAAATAGCAAGAAACTTAATTCTTTCCATGATTGGATTATTCATATCTATGGCTTCATACATAACTCTTTCATTAAATTTCAGCCAACTTATTTCACGATTATTAAAATGCACTTTACTCATAACTCACCCGTATTCTGATATCAATTGGAACGCCAAATGTTTTCATAAATATATCTTTCTGTTTATCAAATGCTAATAATTCTAAGAACGGCTCTTTCGTTGAAAAAGCTTCTACCAGTATCATATTGTATCTTATAGTAACATTAAAATCTCTAATCAATCCTACTTTTGAAATATCTAACGCTTTCGCAATTCCTAGTAGTGACGCTAATTTTTTAATAACCAAAAAATCTGTTGTTGAACACTCTGTAAAAATATTTAACTTATCATCAATCGGTAATTTCAACATCTGATAAACAATATTTGCCATAAAATTTACAGTTAGATTATCTAACCCAGGAATATTTAATGAGCTGATTATAGAGTGTGAGTTACGTGCAATATTTTCCTTACCTATAAAAGATCCAACATCATGTATTAATGCTGAACTTTCAAGCACTTTATCTTCATTGCTATTAAGTGAATGCAAATCTTCTAGCAAGTGATATAATTTTAAAGCGTATTTTGCTACTCTTTCAGCATGATGAACATCTGCATTGTAGCGTTTAGTTATAAGTAGTAATGTTGATTTAACTCTTTTATCTCTATCCCTATCTTTTATATTTCCAGAGTAAAACCTTGCTAATGTAAACGGAAAACTTGATCTTGAAAAGTATAAAAAATCTTGTTCAACAAGTTCTAAAAGATGAATGTATGCTGATAAAGTAGGGATAATTACAATTGCTTCATCCTCTCTTAAACTCAGATCTTCCATAAGTTCTTTTCTTGAATATGATTTAACTTTTTTATATAATTCAACAATATCTTTTTTATGTATAATATCTTTTTTAGGTTTAAAAACTCTTATTAAAAGGTTGATCGAACTTCCACCACCAATTAAAGATTTAATACCTTTATTCGTAGCAGTAATTGTTTTTAACTCACGCGTAATATTGTTAATATATTGATCGTACGCTTTATATCTTTTAACAGAAGATATATTTGCAAACATACTTCTAAGTTTTAAAGTCCCTGCTGCAAGCACTCCTGAATGAATTATCTTACCTTGCTTTAATATGTTTATAGAGATGTTTCCTGATGCGATAGTTACAACAATTACTCCACCTTTTTCAATTTTACTAAACTCTTTGAACTCATATTTTGTTCCAACATATTTAACATAAATCTCTTCAGATGGATCTAATATTTTCAGATCAAACCCTGTATGAATTCTTATATAATCGATAAAAAAGTCTTTATTATTTGCATCTTTAACTTCACTCGTACAAAGGATTTTATAGTTAGCGATACCGTACTCTTCAAGCTTTACTTTGAACAATAAAAATATTTCAACAAGTTTTTGTACATTTTCTAACGTTATATATCCTTTATAAAAAATATCCATACCTATAGCTAGCGGTTTAACAAGATAATCTATCTCTTTATAATCGCTACCTTTAAGGCTTATCACAGACATCCTTACAGCAGATGATCCAACGTTAATAGTTGCATATAATCCTTTTTTCATTCTATATAATATCCTTGTTTATTGTCATATTAAACGATAACAATTTCTTTATTAAAATATGATTGAAATAGATCTTTTTTCTTATCAAAAGCATCTTTTTCAGGACCGATATCGGAGTCAGAAATAACATTAAACTCTATTTTATTCTTCAATATATTGATTTTAATATCTTTAACATTTTCAGTATGCGATCTATCCATTGCATCTGCAATTCTAAGTATTGATGCAAGTTTTATAACTAACTGTTGATCTTTAGTGGTAAGTTCTACAAAGTTTTTATGAGATTTTTTAGGAACATCTCTTCTATGATATCTTGCAACATTTGCGATAATTTCATTCTCTCTTAAATCATATCCGATAAGCTCGGTGTTTGTGATTAAATAATATGAATGTTTATGGTGTTTTGAGTACGCAATATACTGTCCAACATCATGCAATATAGATGCCGCCTCAAGCAGATACCAATGTTTAGCCTCTAACCCCATCTCGTCTTTAACTTGTTTAAATATAATATCTGCGATCTTTGTTACGTGCAGTGCATGCTTCTCTTCATAATGATATTTTCGTGCAGTTTCGATTATTCTTGAGTACCTAACATCAAGTTCTCCACCTTGAAAAAGAAGTTCATAACCAACTTTATTTATAAGGTCAATTGTTAATCCAACTCTTAATCCACCAGACATTGTTAGAAATCCATCTAACCTATATCTATCAACTATAGTCTTAACAAGTATTGATGCAGACAGAATCATATCAGCTCTAAGTAATTCCATTCCGCTAATTTTCAATCTTTCTTCGATTGATTTCCTGACGATTTCATTTATAAAATGTTTAAGAAATATCTTATCAACAAACTTTATCGTAGAATCACCAAGATTTTTTCGTTTATTAAATATATGTGCTATGTTGTTGATAGAACCACCTGCACAGATTAATTTTGTTGCACCTGTTTTTGGTAAAATATTTTCTAAAATATTATTAATATACTTTTCAATATCTGCAACTTCAGCTGTTTTCACAGGATCAGTTTTAAAAAATTCTGATGTTAGCTTAGATGCACCAAGTGGAGTTGTTTCAGATAGTTTTAATTTACCACTCTCAAAATATGAAAACTCAGTTGAGCCACCACCCATATCAAGAAGCAAAACATTTCCTTCGTTCATCTGAAAATATGAATGAACAGCAACCGTCATAATTCTAGCTTCTTCTAAACCAGTTATGACCTCAATATTTAAATCTAATTTTTCTTTAATATAATTTACAACAAACTCAGCATTTTGAGCCTCTCTAAAAGATGCTGTTGCAACTATTCGAGAGAACTCAACTTTGTTAGAGTCCATCATGCTTTTCATATTTTTAAGCACAGTATATATTGTATCTATAGCTTCATTTGAGAACTCACCTGTTTCAAATACGTTATCACCAATTCTAACAGTTTCTTTATACTCATCTATAACTTTATATGTTTGATTAAACGTTTGAGTTATCTGTAGTCGTATCGAGTTACTCCCGATATCTATGACCGCAATAATAGGATTTTCCATTTAAATCTCCAACCTATATTTTAATGATACCAATTGATCTATTTATATTAACAGAAAAGAGAATATATTTCTAGATAATTACTTTATTTTACAACTAATTTTGTCTTTAATATATATTTATATCAACTAATTTTGGAAATAATGAAAAATTGCTGTTTTCTTGTTATGAAAATTACTATATACTATCCTATTAGAGATGGATAGCTTAATGAAAATGCGGGAAGTGAATGAGTACTACTAAATTCGAATCAATAATCCAACGTTACTTTGAGAAAGTCTACGTATCGATGCTTAGAAAAGGTATTGATTATGAAGACTTGGATACTCTGGCGAACTATATACTTATTGATAAAAAAAGAGAATCTTACTATCTTGCAGAATCAGACCTTAATGACTCTTCAACTAATAGTGAGATTGTTGAATTATCAAAAAGAGTTTCAGAGAAAGTAACTGACGACAAATTAGCCAATACAATTGCGAGATTGATATTTACTTATGCAAATTTTTCATTAGAATTTACATCTGATAATATCATTTTTGCTGACCTTTCTAAAAAAGCATCATTTATTATATCTGATGAAAATATGGACGCTATTAAATCTGTACTTGATAACTTATCAATACAGTATACTCCTGTGATTGTTAAAGCTGGATATATAATTCTATTTATAGATGATAATAATTTTAACTCACTAATTGAATTCTTTTTAGATGATAAATTAACTGACACATCTGCAAAAGAGGAAAGTGATAACTTAGATAATACAATCGACAATGATTTTGATGACAGTCTTGATGATGACTCAAATACTGATAATAATAATGATGATGAT
>CAMQYB010000089.1 GCA_947039055.1 uncultured Deferribacteraceae bacterium | reverse complement strand
ACTGTCGCAAAACTTAACTGTCGCAAAACTTAACTGTCGTAAAACTTAACTGTCGTAAAACTTAACTGTCGCAAAACTTAACCGATATTGAACGCTTATAATATATTACATACTCTCTTAACTTACATACATATCCCTGTCACAAAACTAACATAATAAATCACTTATTATATATATAGTATTTTGCATATACGCAGATGTAATAAATTTCTTCCAATTTATCGCCCTGTAATACATATTCAATATATTGCATATATGTGCGATCTTAAAACTCAATATATTTAAATAGCTTCAAATATATTAATAATCTACATCAATAGATTTCGATGATTCTGCAAACGCTTTTATATATAGGTAACCTGAATAAACAGACATTATTGTTGATATGTATATCAAAATTGTTCCGATAAAATGTGCGTTTATATATATACCAAAAACAGTATCGCTTTTATACATTAAAAAGCCGATCGCTATCATTTGAAAAATAGTCTTTGTTTTACCCCAACCACCAGCTGCAATTATCAAACCTTTCGATGATGATAAATCTCTAATCGCTGCAACTAACAGATCTCTACTAACGATAATCGCTACAAGCCACGCATCAACTCTGCCAAGATGGATAAGTACAAGCATTATTGTTGTGATTAAAATCTTGTCTGCTATAGGATCAAGAATTTTTCCAAAATCTGTTATAAGATTATATTTGCGTGCTAAATATCCATCAATAATATCTGATACTGATATTAGTACAAAAAGAAATAACGCTAATACATTTGCATAAAAATTTTCTGGATACAAAAAAACTACTACTAGAGGAACAAATAAAATTCTTAAAAAAGTTATCTTATTTGCTATATTCATTTTAGTAAAAAAATCCATCTCTATACGATCCTCTCTTTCAAACTGTTATACGAATTTTAACATTAATTTTCGAAAGATATTTTTTTAATTTCGTACTCAATATCACCACCTGGCGCTACAACTAAAATATCATCGCCCTCTTTCTTGCCGATCATAGCTCTTGAAAGTGGAGATAAAACAGATATCTCTCCCTTCGTTATATCAGCTTCATCAGGTCCTAAAACTCTATACTTTTTGATTTCATCAGTTTCTATATTTTCTAACACAACTGTTGCTCCAAAAGTAACTTTATCACCTTTGATATTGCTCATATCGATAACATCAAATAATGACATCTTACCATCAAGTTCACTAATTCTAGCCTCAATTAATCCTTGGCGTTCTTTAGCAGCATCATACTCTGCATTCTCACTCAAATCACCATGACCTCTAGCTATAGCAATCTCTTGAACGATTAGAGGACTTTCAACAGTTTTCAGTCTCTCTAACTCTGTTTTCAATCTCTCATAACCCAATTTCGATATAGGTATTCTCTGCATAAACCCTAAACTCCTCAAAATAAAGATGATTTTTAACATACAACTACAATTGCTAAATCACTTTTTTTAAATCTTAATATCTTCTTTAGTTATAAACTTACTTATAACTTTTATATCTTTTAATCTAATCTCTAAATAATCACCATCAATAACCGCTGTCTCGCTATTAAAAACTCCGCCGTCTTTGCTTACAATAGCGTATCCTCTATCTAAAACATTGTACGGATTTAAAAGTTTTAATTTAGCATCTATCAACGAAAGTGATGATCTCTTTCTCTCTATTATATTATCAAAAACTTTTACTAATTTATCATCAGTCAATGAAAGTGATGATCTTTTATTCGCCAAAATAGTCTTAAAATTTTTCATCAAACTATCATTCAAATAAACGCTTTCAGCCTTTAGATTAGCCACAACTTTTAAAGGATGTGATTTCTCTAACTCTTTTTGAAGATAGTTAAGTTTACTCTTCTCTCTGTAACATCTATTAATTATAACATCTTTAATTCGTACATTTAAAAAATTTAATTTAGCTCTATAACCGTTTAAAACATGATCTGGAGAATTAGAAATCAACGCCGTTTCATACCTATCTAAATTGTAGCTGTACTCTTCAATCATATCTCTAAAACTATCTATCAAAGAACTGCTTAACCTTGATAGTTTATAATCCATCTCTACATAAATATTTGAAACAATTTCAGCAGCAGCAGTCGGAGTTGACGCTCTGACATCTGCTACAAAATCTAATATCAAATAATCTCTCTCATGTCCGATAGCTGATATAACTGGAACACTCATTGATGAAACTTTTCTTGCTAGACTCTCATCGTTAAAAAGTGATAAATCATCTAAGGATCCACCACCTCTTGTTATAACTAATATATCATAATTTTTAGACACTAACTCTATCTTATCTAAAACTTTAATAACTTCAAAAACAGATTGAATACCTTGAACAGGTATAGAGTAAATATCTATCTCTAACTTAGCATTAAACCTTTTTATAGTTGATAAAAAATCCTTCAACGCTGCTGCTTGAAGAGATGTTGCAATGGCTATTCTAAAGATACTACTTGGTAATATCTTTTTACGTTCTTCATCAAATAAACCCTCTAACTCAAGACGGTTTTTTGAGTCCGTAAACTGTTTGTATAGATCTCCATCTGATGAAAATATTATCTTACGTGCTAAAAACTTATACGAACCATCGGCTTCATATAAGTTGACCATTCCGATAACAACAACTTTATCTCCATGTTTAGGGATAAATGCGTTTCTAACAGAACTGTAATTCTTAAAGTATGCAACATTTAAAACTGTGCCTAACTCTTTTAACCTAAAATAGTAATGCCCAGCTGATGAACACGAAATATCTGATATTTCACCAGATATAGAAATTAGTGTATCATACGTTGCTGTCAATATTGACTTTATTTCTTCAGTAAATTCTTTAACTGTATAACTTCGCATAGCAAGTTAGGTGTATTGTATAGATAAATTTATATATAATCAATTATCATCAAACGGCAAATCACCTAGACGATAATTTTATATATACTTAATTACCACCAGACGTTAAATTGTCTAGACGATAAATGTTTTCATCTAATATGTATACATCTTCTCCTTCTTTTTGCATACCAATATCTTTTCTTATTAAAAATTCAAGATATTCATTATCTTTAGAGATCAGATCTAACTCTTTTTCAATAAATGTTATCCGACCACTTAAATCCTCAGTCTTATTTTCATACTCTAATCTTATTTTAGACATCTCAATAAACTTCAATATACCATTATGTCCAAATATCGTATAAAAAATAAGGAAAATAGTAAGCGCAATAAAAACTACTGTATATTTCATGAAACAGTATCTCACTTTAAGTATATAATAAATAGTGATAATCACTCAACTAGAGTGTATCATGTTAACCAAAATATTAAAAGAAAATTATAGATATTTAATGAATTGTTTAATGAAATGTGTCTATATTTGATGTTCTTTAAGGAAATGAATTAATATTTAGCACATTCATGATGAATAACTATTGCAGCTGTTGTGAATTCTGGCTCCATCTGTGATGATGAATTAAATGAAATACCTAACTTCTCACCACCCAATAGTTTGATTATAGTATCGTTACTAGACAACTCTGGAAGCTGTGCATAACCAAATGAGTATCTACAAGATCTAAACTTGTTACTCAAAATAGAGTTGATAGATAAATCTTCTTTAAAACCTAAATCAGCACGAATATCTGTATGAACAGAATCAGCTATAGCTTCAGTTAATAATGTGAAAAATCCATGCGATAAAAGATAATCCTTATACTTAGACTCTTCAAAATTGCCTTTACTGTAATCTATAGCACCACTTCCAACCGTTACAATCTGTAACGCTATCAGATCTTCTTTGCCTACAGGAAAATACTCAGCAAGCGAACGGTTTCGTATAAACGGAAAGTTGAATGTTGCAACTTCATTATCATCTGCATCGTAAACTGTCATATTACCGTCATCTTCATTCTTTCTAATAGTTTTGAAAAAACCGTAACTAGCTTTAATATCTAACACATTATCTTTTATAAGTTTATTTAGTAAAATTTCGTACTCAGCTTCAGCTTCAGCTAATGACGCTCTGTCATCAACCTTATATCCCCATGCAGTTTTGAAAAGTGAGAATTTATTAAAATATTTTAACGCTTTCGCAAGAGGATATTTTTCAATAATTTTCACTCCGTAAAATGGAGGAGTTGGCACTTCTGAAAAAGTTATATTCTCTTTCTCATAAACTTTAGCCAAACCATCTGCTGACCCAGTTCCTCTATCAGGTGATTTTTTAGCTACATACTTATCTTCTAAAACATTGATCGCATCAAACGCATCTTTACAGTAAAAAACTTTTGAAGGTATTAACGGCTCACAATCTGCTTCAACAAATTTTCTTGTAAGTGCAGCCCCACCTAATAAAACTTTTACATCATTTAATGTTTCTGATATCTTTAAGATATTATCTCGCATAATTAATGTAGATTTAACTAAAAGTCCACTCATACCGATTGCTGTTGCAGAGTGTTTTTTATACGCTTCTATCATCTCATCAACAGATATTTTTATACCTAAATTAACAACGTTATATCCGTTATTAGTAAGTATAATATCTACTAAATTTTTACCTATATCATGAACGTCGCCTGCAACAGTTGCTAAAATAATTGTGTCTGCTTTACTCTCATCATTTTTAACTAAATATGGCTCTAATATAGATACCGATCGCTTCATAGCTTCAGCTGATTGAAGAACAAACGGTAATAAAATTTTACCCTCTGAAAACCCCTTACCAACATCTTGCATAGCTGGAAGAAGTAAATTATTTATTATTGATACTGCTTCACGTTCTTTTAATATCTCTAATAAAACTATATCTAAATCTGCTTTATCACCTGTTAATATTTTACGTGTTAACGTATCCTCTGGTGATAAATTTTCATAAGTTTCTTTCACCATTACAGTGTCTGCAAAGTGAGCTATAAATCGCTCCAATGCATCTTCTTTTTTATAATAAATAAGATCATCACAAACCTCTATATCAAGATCTGTTAGTTTAGATAATGGATATAATTTAGACGAATGTGCGATCGCCATATCAAGACCTGCAGTAACAGCTCGTGAAAGAAATACTGAGTTCAATATAGGACGGGAGTTTGGAGCAAGTCCAAACGATACATTAGATAAACCAAGCACCGTCTTAACACCTTTACAAACTTTTTTGATCTCAGTGATCGCAAGCAACGTATCAATCGCAGCCGTTCTTAATGACTCATCGCCTGAACCTATTGAAAATGTTAGAGGATCAATTATTAAATCCTCAGCTGGATACCCGTACTCATCACACCAAATATCATATATACGTTTTGCAACTTCAACCTTTTTTTCAACCGTTTGTGCCATACCAGTTTCATCAATAGTCAACGCTATCATTGAGGCTGGATGTGCCGATACTAACTTAAATATCTGATGTAATTTCGCACCACCATCTTCAAGATTAGTAGAGTTAATTATAGGTTTACCCGAATATAATTTTAATGAAACTTCCATAACATCGTATGACGTTGTATCTATTACTAATGGAGCTGTAACACTCTGATTAACAATAGGCATTAACATTTTATAATCAGTTACTTCATCTCTACCAGTGTAAGCTAATGATAAATCTATAAAATGTGAACCATCTTTCTCTTGAGTTCGCATAACTTCAATCATCTTATCAACATCTAATGATAGAAGTGCATCTCTAAAAAGTTTTGAACCTGTAGCATTTGCACGTTCACCAATAAACGCTGGAGACGGCATTTGTGTTAATGAGTCGGTTATAAAAAGACTCGATGATTTACCACTTGTTGTATCAACAGATAGATCTTTTAATTTATAATTTTTAACTAGATTTGAAAGTGCTGATATGTATGTTGCGTCAGTTCCACAACAACCTCCAACCATACAGATCGGAAGTTCATCAAGCATACTTTTGATTATTGTTATGAATTTATCAACTTTCATAGGATAAACTGTAACGCCATTTATCGACTCTGGCAGTCCAGCGTTTGGAGAGATATATAATCTACCTTTAAAAACCCCACTTAATTTTCTAAGCGGTTCAAGCATTAAATCTGGACCCATCGCACAATTTAAACCAAGTGCGTATATATCCATTCTGCTTAATATTGTAGATACTGTTTCTAAATCTGTACCAGTTAGAAGAGTGTTGTTTGATTCAACCGTAAATGAAACCATGATCGGAAGATCTTTATTATATTTCTTTGCTAAATCTTTACAGACATTTATCGCAACACGCATCTGTAAAACATCTTGACTTGTTTCAATATTCACAAGATCAATATCGTTAATTACAGACTCAACTTGCTCTGTATATTGAGAGTATAAAGTATCGTAAGTTATCTGATTTAAAGAGGCTAATTTTGTACCAGGACCAATAGATAGGGATACAAATTTATTATCATATTTATCGGCAGCATCTCGTGCTAACTTGACAGCAGCACGATTAATTTCTATAACTTTATCGCCTAGATCATACTCATCTAAAACTAGTTTAATAGCGCCAAAGGTATTAGTTACCGCAACATCTGCTCCTGATTTAAAATAATCATCATGGATAGACGATATAATATCAGGAGCTACGATACTAAGATATTCATTACAACCAACTCTACCGTTCCACACAGATTCAGCGATATCAATCTTCTGAATTTGTGTACCCATAGCGCCATCATAAACAACTATTTTATCTGATGAATACTCTCTAAAAGTCATCTGTTACTAGAAACCTTTTTTACGTTCTTTAATTCTTGTAGCTTTACCTCTAAGTTCACGTAAGTAGAATAATTTAGCTCTTCTAACACGTCCACTTCTCATAAGTTCTAACTTCTCAATTCTTGGTGAATATAATGGGAACGTACGCTCAACACCGATATTACCAACCATTTTACGAACTTTAAAAGTTGTTCCAACACCACTTCTATGAATAGCTATTACAACGCCTTCATACGGCTGAACTCTTTCTTTAGTTCCCTCAACAATTTTGAAGTAAACACGGACAGTATCACCTGATCTAAATGCAGGAAGTTCCTTATCCTTATACATGCTCTCTACAGCTTCAATAATCTTATTTTTCATGATTTTCTCCTAATATATGTATCTATTTGTAATCTCTTAATTAATTTAAATCTCTATTACATAAGTCAATATTTCGAACCTAAACTTAATACTTGCAACTAAATGTAATACTTGTAACTAAATGTAATATTTACAACCTAGCTTAATACTCGTAACCTAGCTTAATACTTGTAACCTAGTTTAATACTCGTAACCTAGCTTAATACTTGTAACCTAGCGTAATACTTGCAACCTAGCCCAACTTGCAAACCTAGCCCAACTTGCAAACCTAGCCCAACTTGCAA
>CAMQYB010000088.1 GCA_947039055.1 uncultured Deferribacteraceae bacterium | reverse complement strand
ACTTAATTAAGCAAACAATTAACTAATTAACCAAACAATTAATCAATTAAATAATTAACTAATTAAGTTTCAAAACAGTTCACAAGAAAAACTACTGAATAATTGGCATTTTTTTACGATATGATATATATTATCAGTAACGCTTTATGTTCACGAAAATACGAATTAAACTAAAGATTTATTATCAAAATATATTTAAGGAGAATAATAGAACATGAAATTAATTAAACTATTATTAATCGGACTTTTATCAGTAGGTGCTTTACTTGCTTGTGAGGCAAACGGCACATATTTAACTAATAAAAAAGTACAAGCTCCACCACTTGCAATTGTAGGGATTGCGAATCAACTTCCTCCAGAACTTTTTCAGAATGTAACAATTAAAATAAGAGCTATAGATAAAAACGGAAACACTGTTAAATCTGCAACATGGGAAATAACAGGGATTAATAAAGACGTTGTAATGGGAGAAGTTACTGCTGATGGCACAACTACGTTAAAAGTCACAAGTGCAGATGCAAAAGGAACTATTACGGCAAAAGCTAAAATTGGGGATAAAAAATTTGAAGCTGTATATGAAGTCGTAACTTCGGACAATCTTGTAACTAAAATAGATGTATCTCCCACTAATCCAACTATCGCATTAAATGATAGCATTGCAAATCCAGCTCTACAATTTAAAGCATTTGCCACATTTGGATCTACAAAAATAGATGTAACAGATGATGTGTTATGGACAATAGCAGGCGAGACTGAAGGCATGACAGTTGATAGCGAGAGCAATAAAGGTTTAGTTGGAGTAACTAGTGTCGTTGATAACTCTAGTATAAAAGCAACATTTACTTCAGGCATAAAGGAGGTGTTTGGTGAAACAAATGTTTTCTCTGCTGTTGCAGTTATAAAAGAAATAATTATCAATGGAGCACCAGAAGGAGTTTCAATTAAGAAAGATGAGTCTGTACAACTTTCAGCAATCGCATATTTTAAAGCATTAGCAGATAATGTAACAACGCCAATACCTATAGATGTTACAAATGATGCATTATGGTCATCTTCAACTTCAACAATTGTAAAAGTAGGCAATACAGTGGATATTAACAAAGGGTTAGCAACTATAGTCGCAAATAGTGGTGACGCAATTATCAGTGCATTATTTAGTGAAATAACTGGGAATATAACTCTCACAGCTGGTTTATCTGCAAAAGATAATTTTATTATAAGTACAACAATTCCTGGATATTTAAATGTTGGCAGTATAGATCAATTACAAACAACTGAAATAATAGATGGTGAATATCAAACAATTAAAGATGTTGTTAAAGGTGATGGTTACAGTTGTGAGTCAAGTGATCCAATTATCGCTACTGTTGATGACAGTTGTATAGTTACAGCTGTTAAGATTGGAGAGGCTATAATAACAGTTACGAACAACAATACGGGAAGTGTTATATTTGATCCATCATTTTATGACATTAAAATTGAGGTAACAGGAATATTAAAAAGCATTGCTATTGAGATAGACACTACCACGCCAGCTGGTTTTGCAACTTCCTATGACCTTCCAGTAAAAAGATCAATAAAATTGAAAGCTATAGGAACATTTAGCAATGGTATATATGATGATGTTACAAAAGATATTACTAACGCAGTAAACTGGACTAGTTCTGACATTTATCTAGTAACTATAGATAATGAAACAAATAAAGGACATGTTACGGCTAAAACTAAAGGTGGTACATCAATTATTACGGCTTCACTTAGTGGAAAAGAGGGAGTTATTAGTGGAACTTTTGATATAAAAATTATTTCAGACATAGTCTTGGTAACAATTACAGCGAACTCCCCTACAGCAGCAGGAGTTCCTTATGATCAAGTCTTAACGACTACAGATCTAGATGGTAAAGTTACTGTTTTAAGTTATGCACAAAATTATAATTACTTATGGACAGCATTGGTAAATGGAGTAGCTGATAGGGCTCTTGCAGTAATCAAAGAGGATGGAAAAGTATATATTGGTGCAAAAGCTGATAAACAACCACTTGTTATTACGGCAATATATAAAGGTTTCCCAGATGTAAAAGGTACGATAACTTATACTGTTGATGTAGCTAAGTAATAAAGTTTAAAAACATTTTATAGAATAGCCACTTAATAAGTGGCTATTTTTTACATAACATATATAGTAAATATATTACGTTAATAAAATAAAAAACTATTAAAAGGAGAATAATAGAGTATGAAATTAATGAGACTATTATTAATCGGACTTTTATCAGTAGGTGTGTTACTTGCTTGTGAGCCAAACGGAATAAATACACCTGATAAAAAAGTATTAGCTCCACCCCTTGCAATTGTAGGGATTACAAATAAACTTCCTCCAGAGCTTTTTCAGAATGTAACAATTAAAATAAGAGCTATAGATAAAAACGGAAACACTGTTAAATCTGCAACATGGGAAATAACAGGGATTAATAAAGACGTTGTAATGGGAGAAGTTACTGCTGATGGCACAACTACGTTAAAAGTCACAAGTGCAGATGCAAAAGGAACTATTACGGCAAAAGCTAAAATCGGTTCAGAAAACCTAAAGGCTGAATATATAATTGTAGCTTCAAAAACACCTTTAAAATCATTATATGTATCTCCAAAGAGTCCATATATCGCAATATATAAACCTAAACCAGTGTTTTTTCAACTTAATGCAGTTGCTGTATTTGGATCTACAAAAATAGATGCTACAAATGATGTAGTATGGACAATGGATACTCATGCTGATATAAGTATTAGTAATGATGCTGCTACAAAAGGTTTCGTTACTGTAAGTAAAGTGGTGGACAATATAACTGCAACTGCTGAACTAACTTCGGGTACAGCTGTTTTATTAGATAACACAAGTATTTCATCTATAGATCAAAATATAAAGGAGATTAAGATCATTGGTGTTCAACCCAATATAACACTCCAAAATGGCACAGTGATACAGCTTTCAGCTCTGGCATATTTTTCTATAAAAGATAACATTACTTTTTCAGCAGTTAATCTAACTAATGATGTGGATTTAGATTGGAGTTCAAAGCTTGAGAGTGTGGCAACGATAAGTAACACGAATGGAACAGACGACACTCTTGCAGACAAGGGATTATTAACGATAGTTGGTATCGATGGTACGACTACTATCACGGTGAGTTATCCTGGTGGCTTTACGAGTTCAGCCACTATCACAGCGAGTGCTCCATATGATCGTATCACAGCATTTACAGTTGAAACACCTGCGACAATGCCATCAGTAGGTAATAGAGAATTTGTTCTAAAGATTAGAGAGACAACGGTTGAAATCGGTTCACCAACCTCAGCTGAGAGCAGATTATACACATGTACTATTAAAGGCACAGGCACAGGTATTGTACTTATAGATGGAGAAACAACTTGTGACAAATTAAAAACTGGTACAAAAACTGAAAGTCTACAAACGACTATTGAGGTTACAAACACATTACAACCACTTATTGAAGCACAAACGGTTGTGATAACGCCAAAATACGAGGAAGTTACAACGGCTATACAATCATTTACTGTTGTAGCTCCAGCAGATAATTTATTAACAAAACCTAGTGAAAAGATTGAATTAATAATTATGGAAAAACATGATATCGGTAATCTTCAAAAAGGAGTTCTTACTAATTACACGTGTACAATAGAGGGCGAAGGCACAGGAGTGGTTTTAGTTGGTGGAACTACATGCGATAACCTTAAAACAGGCACAGCGATCGATATGTTAGAAACAGTAGTTAAAATCACATATACAGTTGATCTTGATATACCGAACACATCGGGTAATATTACGATCAAACCAGTTTACAAAGCTACACCGTAGATCAAGAGTTAAGTAATTAAGTTTTAAATAATATTATAAAATTAGCCACCTAATAAGTGGCTTTTTTTTACGATATAATATATAGTAAATATGTTATGTTAATAAAACAAAAAACTATTGAAGAGAGATAACAGAGTATGCAATTTATCAAATTATTATTAATCGGACTTTTGTCAACTGTATCATTATTAGCTTGTGGAGATGATAACGCTACTGAACCAGTAATCCCTCCAATAAGCATGACTATTAATATGCCAGCTATATATAAAGGAGTACCAACAGAGCTTACAGCTAAGGGTGTTTATGAAAATCCAGCGTTAAACAAAACTCTTACAACTGAGCCAAGGTGGACAATTATTCCAACTGCTCCAAGCGTAGAGGCTGATTTCACATTAACGAATAATATTTTATCATCTAACAAATTAGGTGCTAAAGCGAAAATCACTGCCGCATATTTTGCGACTATGGATAATAAATCAATTGCCGTATCAAATTTAACAGTTGAGAGTGTTGAAATAACGCCAAATGATTTTACAATCATAGCTAACAAGACTAATAAGCAACTTAAAGCAACGGCGACATATTCAGATGGAGTTGATGCCACGAATGATAAAAAAGTTGATATTACGACTGTTGCAGATTGGACAGTACCAACAGGCACAACAACAATGACAGTTGATAATATAGCTAATAAAGGTTTAGTTGCTGCAACATCAAAAACAGCTAAAACAAATATAACTGCGTCGTTTAGTGCAAAATCAAATACGGCAACTGTTACGGCTTTAGAGGAGAGTTCAAAATACTCATCACTACTGGTCGAACCAGCAGATATCACATTAGGGAATGGATTAACTAAACAACTTATAGCAACGGCGTATTATAAACCAGTGGGATCAATTGATGTAACAAATCTTACAACATGGGTTTCTGCTGATCCAAAAATTGCAACAGTAGAGAATATAACGAATAAAGGTTTAGTTACGGCAAAGTCTGATAGTAGCACGTCTGTAATAATAACTGGAACATATGGAATTCATTCAGACACAGCAGAAGCCAAGTCAATCCCAGCTCCTATATTTAATAGTTTTGCGATATCAGGAACAGATGGAGATACTGTTAAGATTGGTGAAACTAATCAATTACAAACAACAGAAACGATAGATGGTTCAAGTCAACGTATAAAAAATATCAATTCATCAGATTATGTATGTACAGTTGCAGATGGCGTTACAGCTATTAGGATTTCTAAAAATTGTCTTATAACAGGAGTTGCAGAGATTACAGATACTGTGATTACTATTACCAATAATAAAGCAATCTCAAAAACTCAAACAATTAAGTTTAACGTAACAGCAAAATAATATAATATTATAAATTGTATAAATTATGTATAAATCAAACCACCTAATAGGTGGTTTTTTTATTGTTACAATCTATGATTATGATTGCAAAAAATCAATTTTGTATCTACTATAATATATAGAGTATTTAATAGTATTTATTCAGATAGATATACGGGGGATAGAGAATGGAACAGTTAATCAATTATCTTAAACAACCAACGGTTATCATTTTTATAATCGTAGTTTTTCTAGTGATGATATATAATATGATCAAAGTTGCACGAGTAAAAAAACAGGCAGAACAAGATTATCCACCTAATCAAAATAATATCAATCCTATTAATCAAGAAGAAGAAACTAAGGTTGATAATAAGCATGAAGGCAGAAGCATTTTGCTTACCAAAGAAGATCATTCAACAAACAATAATGTCAAAGTTAGTTATCATGAGAAACCACCAAAAGGTTATCAAACAATCTATAAAGTTAGTGATGATACGGATAAAGAAGAGATCAAAAAAGATGTAAAAAAAGATATATTTAAATCTTCACACGCTGTGTTTGGCGATATAAAAGAGGTTATAAAAGGACGCTTTATTTATGTATCTATAAAAACTATTATCGCACTAGTTGGTATCGGTTTTTTAGGATATGATTTAATATTTATACAATTAAGACCAATACATTATAATATTGAACTTGGAGCATTTTTATTTCTATGTTCAACAATTTTATATAATTGGTTTTACGCATTATCAACTATAAAATTTTACGAAAGGGGTTTTGTGCAGAAGACTTTTTTCAAAGAGAAATCTTGTTCTTATAATTCAATTGATAGCATAGTTTATGAACGAAAGGGTTTATTTAGATTAGCGTTAGAGAGAAAGCAAAAGATATTATTAAACGTAACAATTTTAGATTTTCTAACAGCGATAATCGGTTTAAATTTCACAGCATTAGAAGAAGTTACTATCAATACTTTAGAGGCTGGTAAAACTAAAAAATTAGCAATAAGAGGTTGGAACTATTTCTTGATTACAGAAACTTTTCAAATAGTAGAAAACAACCTTATATTCAGCAAACAAGGTTTAGGATATGTATCAAAAAGCATCGACGCAACAGAAGCTCATGAACAGAGTGGCAATAAATTTGAATAAAATAAAGTGCTTAACTTCTAAATATATCAAGATCGCAGTAACGTTGATAATTATAATATTTATAGGCAGAGTGTTATATACCGTTTACTATGTTTACAGTATAAAAGATATTGATATGGCTATGATATATATTGATCGTTCACATAACGAGAGATACACAGTAAAAACAGTATATCCGTTTAGACATAATGTTGGTGGTTCTAGAACATACATAATACTTTCAGATACAGAAACGGAAAAGATTTTAGATATAGGTACAATGCCTTACATAGATATAGAACCTAACGATCACTGGCGTTACAGCAAATATAGTCCTTATATAAATAAAACTCAAGATGATTATCTTTTAGGTTACGGCAATTTATTACAAGACAATATGGATATAGATAAAATTAAGTGGGATATGTGGGTACGCTTTCCAGCATCGATACTTCAACGGTTCAAGATATGGTTGGCGATTGATGTTAGAGGTTTTGATTATCCAAAAACGGTAGAAGAATATTTAGATGAAAAAGTTAATTTTATTAAAAGTGGTGGCGATGTTAATGCTATAGATCGTCATGGTAGAACGGTATTAATGTATGCTGCTCATTACGATAATTTAACAGTATCAAAGTTTCTTATTGATAACGGTGCTGATGTAAAGATTGTTGATAATAATAATAAGAGTGCATTATACTGGGCAAGTATACATAGACATTTAGAGATTATGCACCTTATAGAAGTTACTAATAAAAGTATAGATGTTGATCGTGAAATCACACTTAATTATTAAGATAGAGTTAAGTAACTTATAAAAGATTATATGCAATTACAAGGTGATGAAATCTGGAAAAGTTTGATTATTATTTTATGCGTACTATTAACTATAATGATTATCGGTTGCGATAAAAAGAAAGCTAAAACAGGTGAAAGTGGTGCTGATATAACAACAGATAATAGTGCTAAAAGTAGCACAGAAATTGATGATAAAAATCAGAAACTATCTCTCATTGATATAGTTAAACGTGATAATATAACCGAATAGATGTTGTTGAATATTTAAAAAATATTAAGTGATTTTTTATTAAATTATTA
>CAMQYB010000087.1 GCA_947039055.1 uncultured Deferribacteraceae bacterium | reverse complement strand
TAGAGATGCGATAATGTTCACAAAAGCAGTCATAGATATTTAGCAGAACAGTTGGACAGGTTCGCACGATTGGACAGGTTCGCACGATTGGGCAGTTAGTTTGTTCAAGTTGCAAGTATGCAATCTCACAAGGCAGTGCAGTTGGGTTCGACAAGTGGCATAAAATTAATCGAACGTGTAGCGTGCAGTTATCATAAACGTTCTGCATACTTGTTTGTTATAGAAATATTTGTCAGTTCATTTAAGTTAGTTTTAGATTTTGAAATTTAATTATTTTAATATTACGTTCGGATAATAATATTTCAATTCATATAGTTGCACAGCAATAAATAAAATACAATATAAGGATTAGTGAATGGGTCCAACTCTTTTATCATTTTTATCATCAATCAAGGTGAAGGATATAATAGATATAATTATTATAAGCTTTTTAGTTTATAAAATTTTGATATTATTGAAAGGTACAAGAGCGGCTTATATGTTAATCACGATCATGCTAATAATCATATTATTAGGATTTTCGGAGTGGCTAGGTTTACAAGTTACATCGTGGGTGCTAAACAATCTATCGGGTTATTTATTGATTGTGTTAGTCGTCATTTTTCAACCAGAGATAAGGCGAGCATTGGCATTTATTGGAGAGTCCAATTTTTTTGAGAAGAAAGTTCCGTTAAACTCAAGTATATTAGATATTTTAGTTAGATCAACAAACATCTTAGCAAACAGACAGCTAGGTGCATTGATAGTTATTGAACGTAACACAAAATTAAATCCATATTTTTCAGCAGGTCAGTATATAGATTCGGAGATAAGTAAGGATATTATTATATCTTTATTTATTCCATATTCACCATTACATGATGGTGCTGTGATTATTTCAGGAAGTAGATTAGCGTATGCAGCGACGATCTTACCGTTAACAGAGAAAGAAGATTTACCATCAGATTATGGCACAAGACATAGAGCGGCTATAGGTATAACAGAGGAAACGGATGCTGTTGCGATAGTTGTAAGTGAAGAGCGTGGAGCAATTTCAGTAGCACATAATGGCAAGATATTTACAGATTTAGATGCGAACAGTTTAACTGATATTTTAGAGAGTATTTTTAGAACAACAATACGCAGTAATGGATAGATAATATGATAGATAGAGCAGACATAGCGAGATTATTCAAAACGATTTATTTAAGGTTAGCGTCATATTTAAGTAAAGAGAGTTTATCAAACTTTTTTTCAAAAAATGTACCGTTAAAACTAACATCAGTATTTGTTGCGATCATGTTATGGTTTATGGTTTTATCAGGACAAGTTATAACAAAATCGGTATTAGTTCCAGTCAACTTTATAGATACTCCAACAGGTTATATTGCTTTATCAAGCAGCAGTAATTTATCTGTTATAATTCAAGGTTCAAAATCACTTTTAGATACATTAAAATACGGCACATTATCGTTGAATATTGATTCAAAATCATTATCACATGGTGCAAACAGTAAGAGTATTGTGCCATCAGATATTATAGCGCCGATTGGTGTTGAAGTTTTAGAAATTACTCCAAGCAGATTAAATATATCGTATGAACAGTTAGAGTCAAAAAATGTTCGAGTAACTCCTATATTTATCGGTGAAGCTCCAAAAGGTTATAAAGTTATATCTATAAATATAGAGCCAGATATCGTTAAAATATCAGGTGTAAAATCTAAGTTAAATTTAATAAATCATATAGAAACACATCAGATCAATCTATCAGATTTAGATATCAATAATGAAAAATACACAGGTTTATTTTTGCAAGATGGCGTAAATACAATAGAGCCAAACAACATTAAAGTAGCAGCTATTTTAGAGCCTGTTTTACTATTAAAAACTTTCACAGATGTGGAAGTAACTTGTAATAACCTTCCAAAAGGTTTCGAGCTTAAAAACAATATAAAGATAAAAGAGTTAAATGTTACAGGTTATATTGATAATTTGTCAGATGTAACAAGTAGTGATAGTTTTTATATTGATTGTTCAGGTGATAATAAAACTGGAAAATATATTGGTGAAATTATTTATATAAATAACGTACAAGAGGATATATCAAAAGAGATAGATATAGATCCAAAGAGTGTACGATACGAGATTGAAGATGCGTAAATATTTTGGTACAGATGGTATTCGTGGCGAGGTAAATGTTCCTCCGCTCACGGCAGATTTCACATTAAAATTAGGCAGAGCAGCTGCGTTAAATGTTTTAAATAATAATAAAGATGATAAAAATACTCAACGTAAAATATTGGTTGGTAAAGACACAAGAATATCATCTTATATGTTAGAGAATGCCTTAGTCGCAGGTATTTGTTCGGCAGGGGTTGATGCAGTAATGGTTGGCGTTCTACCAACTCCAGCTATCGCATTTATGACAAAATCAATCAGGGCAGATGCAGGTGTAGTAATATCAGCATCGCATAATCCATATTACGATAACGGTATAAAGTTTTTCGATAAGAACGGTTATAAGTTAGCAGATAGTGTCGAGTTAGAGATCGAGGAATTAATTGATTCAACAACTCCAGTTAAATCAGATCAGCATATCGGTAAAGCGTTTAGGATTGAGACGGCTATTGGTAGATATGTGGAGTTTGTAAAACAGACTTTTCCTAAAGCGTACACGTTACGAGGAATTCGAATAGTCACCGATTTAGCAAACGGTGCTGGATATAAAGTTTGTCCGATGGCGTTAGAAGAGTTAGGTGCTGAAGTTATAGTTCTTAACAATGAGCCGAACGGTACAAATATTAATAAATCATGTGGTGCTGTTTATCCTGAAAATATGTCTGATATGGTTTTGAAATATAAAGCTGATATCGGTATATCTTTAGACGGCGATGCTGATAGAGTTATCTTTTCAGATAGTTTAGGTAACATTATTGATGGCGATAAAATCATGGGTATTTGTGCAAAAGATATGTTACTTGATGGGACGCTGAAGAACGATACGA
Organism: uncultured Deferribacteraceae bacterium; assembly: GCA_947039055.1. GTDB lineage: Bacteria > Chrysiogenota > Deferribacteres > Deferribacterales > Mucispirillaceae > CAMQYB01. The sequence continues at coordinate 4,466 of CAMQYB010000087.1, read as the reverse complement.
TTGTTGCAACAGTGATGAGTAATTTAGGTTTTGAAAAATCTATGAATGATGCAGGTATAAAACTTATACGCTCATCAGTAGGCGATAGATATGTTGTTGAGGAGATGTTGAAGAGTGGTTCAAACCTTGGAGGCGAACAATCAGGACACATTATTTTCTCAGATTTCAATCCGACAGGTGATGGTATAATATCAGCGTTACAACTTTTAAAAGTTATGCGACGCACAGGTAAAACTTTAACAGAACTTGCATCAACGATCACATTATATCCACAAATTTTAAAGAATGTTTTAGTGAAAGAGAAAGTGCCGTTAGAAAAAATGGTAAAAACATCAGCATTGATTAATGATATAAAACATAGACTAGATAAACGAGGCAGAATATTGGTTAGATATTCAGGTACAGAGAATAAATTGAGAGTAATGATAGAGGGCGAGCGTCAAGGACAGATAGAGTCATACGCCGAAGAGATCATCACATCTATAAATGAAGAGATCGCAACGACGACAAACGATTAGTTTTGTGATTGCGATATTGATTAATAAATAAGTTTAATAATTAAATTATGCTTAACGATTATGTTGAACGATTGGGTTTCATTCTTATAGGTGATAAACAGGCTTAACGACTAGAGTTGATAAGCAGGTTTAGCGACTATGTTAAAAGTTAGGCTTAACGATTAGAGTTGATAAACAGGTTTAACGATTGGGTTTCATTCTAATTGGTGATAAGCAGGCTTAACGATTATAGTTGATAAACAGGTTTAACGATTATGTTTCATTCTTATAGATGATAAGCAGGCTTAACGATTAGAGTTGATAAACAGGTTTAATGATTATGTTTCATTCTTATAGTTGATAAGCAGGTTTAACAATTAAGTTTAATAATTAAGTTAAGCGATTAAGCTTAACGATTAGATTAGTAGAGGGATTAGAGTATGTTATTTAATGTAAATATAGATCATGTTGCAACTTTGAGACAAGCAAGAGGTGGGATTGAACCATCGGTTCTTGAAGCTGCATTGATCGTTGAAAAATGTAAGTGTGATGCAATCACTGTTCACTTACGAGAAGATAGACGACACATACAAGATGCTGATTTATTTGCGATAAAAAAAAGCGTAAACATTCCTATCAATTTAGAGATGGCATTAAGTGAAGAGATTATCGAGATCGCACTCAAACTAAAACCTCAGCAGATAACGATAGTTCCAGAGAGAAGGGAAGAGTTAACGACTGAAGGCGGTTTTGATATCGTAAAATATTTCGATAAAGCGACAAGTATGTTATCGGTATTTAAAGGAACGGGTATTTTATTAAGCTTATTTATAGATCCAGATAAGGATCAAATATCTGCATCAAAATCAGCAGGTGTAGAGATCATAGAGATTCATACAGGCGAGTATTCTAATGCATCAACAACCGAAACGATCAATCACGAACTTAATAGAATTGAAGTGGCATCTAAAATGGGCAAAGAGTTAGGATTACAAGTTGCAGCAGGACATGGATTAAATTATATAAACATCGCATCAATTATGAAAATTTCAGAGATAGAAGAGTTAAACATCGGACACTCTATAATCTCAAGATCTATATTTGTAGGTTTAGAGAACGCTGTATTAGAGATGAAAAAATTAGTAGAGGTATAGTGACATAATAGGTTGTGATATAATAGAGATAGACAGAATATCTAAATCTATCAATGATTTTGGCGACTCTTTTATAAGTAAGATACTTTCAATAAAAGAGATAGAAGAGTATAATTTCAGAAAAAAAAGTCTAACATATATATCTGGTAGGTTTGCGGCAAAAGAGGCTGTATCTAAAGCGTTAGGTACTGGTTTTCATGCAGATTTATTATTAAAAGATATTTCAATTCTTTCAAATCCGTTAGGTGTTCCAGAAGTTTACATCAAAAATAAACGACGTGTTGACATTCATGTCACGATCTCACACAGTAAAAACAATGCGATATCTTTTGCACTTATAAAATAATAATTTTTGTGTTATACTAATATGTATATTAATATAGAGGTTATGAGGTTATTATGAGTGCAGTGATTATTCCAGCACGAATAGGATCAACGAGATTTCCTGCAAAAGTTTTAGCGTTAATAGATGGTGTTCCGATGGTTGTCAGAACAGCTATGCAGGCTATTAAATCTAAGGCAGACAAGGTTATTGTTACGAGTGATTCTGAAGAAGTGCTTAATCTATTTAAAGATATTGATGAAGTAACAACTGTAATAAGTAGTTCAGAAATCCCAACAGGAACAGACCGAGTTGCATCAGTTACAAAAGGTATAGATGATGAAGTTATCATAAACTTGCAATCAGATGAACCGTTTATAGATTATAAACTTATGGATCAGCTTATTGATGAACTAGAAGTTGATAGTAGCAATTTCAAGATGATCACAGCGGCTACATTATTTAAAGATATAAAAGATGTTGATAATCCTTCATACGTGAAAGTAGTTTTTAATAGCTCAAATTTAGCGTTATATTTTTCAAGATCAGTCATCCCGTATAATCGTGATAATATTGATGGTGTATCATATTATAAACATATAGGTATTTATGGATATCGTAGAGATTTTTTATTTTGGATATTATCGAGGCCACGCACATCACTAGAGATATCGGAAAATTTAGAACAGTTACGAGTGTTAGAGAACGGTCATAATATTAAGGTTGTAGAGACAGATTATACACCAATTTCGGTAGACACGGCAGAAGATTTAATTATAGCAAATAACTATTCAAAAAGTATAAGAGGTAAGTAAATAGATATGTGTAAATATATATTTATCACGGGTGGAGTTTTATCATCATTAGGTAAGGGTATAACGGCATCATCGTTATCATCACTATTAGAGTTGCGTAATTACAAAGTAAAGATTAAGAAGTTTGATCCGTACTTAAATTATGCATCAGGCACGATGAGTCCATTACAGCACGGTGAAGTTTTCGTAACAGAAGATGGAGGCGAGGGCGATTTAGATTTAGGACATTATGAAAGGTTTTTAAATAGTAAAACAGATAAGAGTTCAGACATCACATCTGGCAAAATATTTTATAATGTTTTAGAGAAAGAGCGTAAGGGTGATTATGAAGGTGGAACGGTACAGGTTATTCCTCATATTACAGATGAGATAAAGTTAAATATATGTTCAGATAATGAAGGCTACGACATTGTTGTTGTAGAGATCGGAGGAACGGCAGGCGATATAGAAGGTCTACCATTTTTAGAAGCGATCAGACAGATGAAGTTAGATAATTCTGATGATATTTTATATGTGCATGTAACGCTTATTCCTTATATAAAATCTGCATTAGAGTTAAAAACAAAACCAACGCAACACTCTGTTAGACGATTACAAGAGATCGGTATTTCGCCAGATATATTAGTATGTAGAAGTGAGTATCCATTAGATACTGAGATTAGAAAAAAATTATCACAGTTTTGTAATGTTGATGAGAATGCAGTTATTTCATGTATAGATCTTAATACGATATATCAAGTACCTTTAGTGCTTAATGAAGAGAGAATGGATTCGGTTGTATTAGAGAAATTAAATTTACCAGATACAGAGGTTGATTTATCGATATGGCAAGATATAGTACGCCGTATTAAGCAACCTAAAGATATCGTAAAGATCGGAATAGTTGGTAAATATCTTGATACAAAAGATGCGTATATCTCATTGAAAGAGGCGTTGCTTCACGGTGGATTACCGAACGAGTTGAAGGTTGAGATAAAATGGATTGATGCAGAAGCGTTAGAAAAGAGTGAACATGTAACCGATTTTTTTACTGATCTTGATGGTATATTAGTACCGGGTGGATTTGGAGAAAGAGGAGTTGAAGGTAAAATTCTTGCAGCGAAATTTGCACGTATAACAGACATTCCATTTTTAGGTATAGGACTTGGAATGAGTGCAGCTGTTGTTGAATACTCAAGAAATGTTTTAAAGATTAAAAATGCAACACTCGCTGAGTCAGATGATATTGTAGGTAAAGAATTAGTTGTTGATTATCAGCATGATGAGTGCTACGACTTAGAGTTAGGTGCGACTATGCGTCTTGGTGGATATAAGACTGGGATTATCGATAACACGCTTGCAAAATTGATATATGAAGATGATATAGTTTTAGAGCGACATAGACATAGATTAGAAGTTAATAATGTTTATAAAGAGCAACTTGAACAGAATGGAATGATTGTATCTGGTAAATCTATTGACTCTGATCTGATAGATATTATGGAGATCAAATCGCATAGATGGTTTGTAGTTACACAATTTCATCCAGAGTTTAATTCAAAACCGTTTGCACCACATAAGATTTTCACTTCGTATGTGAAGGCGTGTCATGAGTATAAACTTAGCAAGCAAACAGATGACGTTAGTTAAATATATTTCTAGTGCGATTAGGTTGTGATAGAAAAAAGTTGATGATAGA
>CAMQYB010000086.1 GCA_947039055.1 uncultured Deferribacteraceae bacterium | reverse complement strand
GGTTTTTTGGTGTTGGGGTTGGGGTTGATCTTGTAACTGGGACGGTGGTTGATCTTGCAACTCATGTTCATCTTGAGACTGATGTTGGTATTCCAACTGGGACTGGGGTTGATCTTGCAACTAGTGTTCATCTTGCAACTGATGTTGGTATTCCAACTGAGGCTTGTAACAACAAACCTAAAATCGCAGTCTGTTCCCTAAACCCTCATGCAGGTGATAGTGGAGCGATCGGTGTTGAAGAGATTACCCTTATCAATCCAACTATTGAGGAAGTTCGTAAAAATGGTATAGATGTTTATGGATCATTCCCTGCCGATACTATCTATACTGATAAAACTTACGATTTCTTTATAGCCATGTATCACGATCAAGCTTTAATACCTATTAAACTAAACTCGTTCGGCGAAGCTGTGAATGTTACACTTGGTTTAAATATAATAAGGACATCTGTCGATCACGGTACAGCTTTTAATATTGCAGGTAAAGGAGTTGCATCGATATCATCACTTATCAAAGCAGTGGATATCGCAAAAATTATGATAACTAATAAAAAAGTAGATACAAAATAAATGATAAAAAGAAACTTAATCAAACTCTTTAAAGAAGAGAGTAAATATACTAAAAAATCGTTAGGACAACATTTTCTAACCAATCAACATATTATAGAACAGATCGTCGCATCTGCTGAAATTGATGAAAATTGTAATATTATTGAAATAGGCCCTGGGTGTGGTGTTTTAACCGAACACTTAGTTGATACCCCTGCTCACTTAACAGCTGTTGAGATTGATACTGATCTTACATATTTTCTTATACGTCAATTTGAAGATAAAACAAACTTTGAAGTTGTAAATGAAGATGCTTCAAAATTAGATTTTAGAACTCTGCTTAATAAAGATAGCAAAATAGTATATGTTGGAAATCTGCCGTATAATATATCTGTTAGAATCTTAACTCAGATAACAAACGATATTGATAGAATTAAATCAGTTGTGTTTATGTTTCAAAAAGAGGTTGCAAATAGAATTAACGCAAAACCTAACAGTAAAGAGTATTCATCTTTATCTGTTTTTGCGTCATATTACTATGAAATTTCTAAAGTTCGTGATATCGGTGGAAACAATTTTATGCCGAACACAAAAGTACAATCAACCGTGCTTAAATTTGTTCCACATAAAACTAGGTTACTTGAAAGTAGTCAAGAAGAAGAGTTTTTTAAGTTTATAAATACAGCGTTCACTCAAAAACGTAAGACACTTAAAAATAATCTAAGAGTTATTATGGATGTGACAAATATCTTAGATGAATTAGCTATAAAACCGTCTGTTAGAGCTGAAGAGTTATCAATTATAGATTTTGTTAAACTTTTCAATAGAATATCATCTGAAGTTTAATAAATACATAATATTACTATCTACAATATATTATATATGGTGTTGCTATTTTATATAAATATAAGCTATAATACCCTCTTGAAATATCCAGATATATAGAGAAAAGATTTTGACTAAGTTTGAAAATAGGTTCAAAAATATTGATGAATACAAAAACATGGAAGTCGGTTTTGAAAGAATTGACTTAGCGTTATCATTAATAAACTTTGATGAAAAAAAATTAGGGACAATAATACATATAGCTGGAACTAACGGCAAAGGATCTACTGCAACTTTTTTAAATCAAATTTTATCTAAAAATTATCTAAACACAGCACTATTTACATCTCCTCATATTATGAAAATAAATGAAAGAATCTCTGTAAAAGGTAAAGATATCTCAACTATAAAATTCAACTCTCTCTTTGATGAAAATATAGAAATTATAGATAAATGTAATCTCACATATTTTGAAGCAATCTTCTTTCTTTTTATCGTGCACACAATTAAAAACAATGTTGATGTAACTATATTAGAGACTGGACTAGGTGGAAAATATGATGCAACAAACACATCGTTAATAACTGATAAGATTGCAGTTTTTACATCTTTCTCTCTTGATCATACAGAAATTCTTGGAGATAATATATTTAAAATCATTGATGATAAATTAGCTATCATTAGAGATTATAGTAAAAATTTCATAGGGATCAACCACGAACAAATTAGAAAATATATTAGATCTAAAACTGATGAAAATAACCTGCTTTTTATAGTAGATAAAGATAGAAATAAAAATCTATATCCGTATCCATACAATGAAAATTACGAACTTGCAAACAAAGTAGCATCATATATATTAAGCGAACATCTGCAAACGGATAACTCACTTAAACTTCCACAAGGGAGACTTGAGTATCATGATAATATTATATTTGATGCAACTCATAATATGGGTGGATTGATTAAATTAATGAAATCTATTAATAGATCTGAGATAGGATATATAATTTTCACATTAACATCTAATAGAGAGATTACCCCCTTTTTAAATACATTAAAAACGATCACCAATAATATTATCTTAACAACTATACCAGATCATCCACGATCTATTGATGAAAATAAATTAAATGAGATAGATTGTAAAACATTTGTTGCACCGATGGATGCATGGGAGTTTACGCAAAACAATATAGAAAGTGGCAAAAGAGTTCTTATTTTAGGATCATTTTTTCTGATCGCTCATTATAAAAAAACTCTTGGCATAAAGTCATGATTAATATATTTAATATGTGCAGAAATATATTTAATGTATCTGCTATATTATTAATAACCGTAACCGTTGCGTACTCGCTTGATAAAGATGCTTATAAATTATCAGCAGATAACGCTTCACTTATCGATAACAATACTTACCTCGCAACTGGAGATGTTCTCTTAGAAGCAAAGGGTATTACTGTTAAAGCAGATTCTGTAAAATATTTTTTAGATAATGGTACACTTAGTGCAATTGGAAATGTTACATTAATATCTGGAACAAAAACAATTAATGCAGATGAGATCACATATAATATAGATAATGATACAGGCAGAGCATCTAACGTTACTGGATATCTTGATCCTGATTACTATATATGTGCTAAATCATTTGAACAAACATCTAAATCTACATTTAATCTTAAAGAGGCAAGAATTTCTGCTTGTCCTGGAGTTATCCCTGATTGGTCGTTCTATCTATACACTGGAAAGTTAGATCTTGAAGGATCAGCTATCGCTAATCACATAACATTAGATATTTTAAATACTCCGATAATCTACTCTCCAAGATTATCATATCCACTCTCATCTAAAAGGAAAACTGGACTGTTAATGCCTGATATAGGAATATCTAGTACTCACGGTACTTTTTTATTAACTAAATATTTTATAGCTCCAGATATAAATTATGATTTCACAGTAGGGCTTAACTTATTTACATTAAGTGGAGTACAACCATCAGCTGAGTTTCGATACTCGCTTACTGAAAAATCAAACTTCTACGTCGCAGGAGAATGGATACACGATTTTACAGATGAAACACAAAATAACGATCGATGGAGCTATATCTTAGTAAACTCATACTCACCGATAGATGATGTAACTATCTCATTAAATGCGAACGAAGCATCAGATTATCTATATGCAAGAAGTTATAGTGAATACTCAATGTCGGATCATTTTAGAGATAATAAAGAAAATTTTTATCACCTTGAAGCTGCAGTAAATTATTTCTCAAGCTTTATCAACGTAAATATTGAGTATAATAAAAACACTCAATACAGAGATCAACTTGCTGGTTATCAGCAAAACTATACAGAATTATTGCCAACTATATCATTATATAAAACGATCCCTATACTTCCGTTCCTCGTCCTAGCTTATGATCTATCTTATGAAAGAGTAACCACGCAAAATAGAGAACTTGCTTACGATAATTCTTTACAAACAAGCTATACAGATAAGTATAATCGTTTTAATACAACCGTTAATCTTAAAACACCTATTGATTTAAAGCTTGCTGTTATTACTCCATCAGTTGAGATCGGATACTCGTTGTGGCACGATTATAATAATGTGTTTGATAAAAGCCTCTCTAAAAAAGATATTTTAGGTGGTATAGATATTCTTAGTCCTGATATGGCTCAAAGATATTACGCTTCATTTGGTTTATCAACTGCATTTAGAGAATTATATAGAGAGTATAAATATTTTACACATACAATATTTAATACCGTTTCATTGAACTATCTTCCAGAGCTATCACCAAACAATCAAGTTATAGGTTCTTCATTTGATAACCTTATACCAAATGGTGGTGTGACATACAAAATGATAAACTATCTTACTGCAAAAACATGGAGCCATACAATAACCTTATCTCAAGGTTTTGATTTTATTGATGACCTTAGATTTACTCCATTAACAATAAATATGATTACAAATGTAAATGATATTTTTGTAAATATATTTGATATGGAATTTCATTATCCAGACAATCTAAACGAAGGTTACTCTGAGATACAGCTTCTCTCTAACCAGTTGCGTTTCTTTGTTTTAAAATATTTTTACGTCGATACAACTTATGTACATGATAACAGAGTTGAGAGTTATTATAATACATCAGTATCAGTAAGTGCTGGGTTCAAGATCTGGCGTATAGGTGGTAAAGTAGGCGCTACATGGCAAGGTGATAACAAGGATGGATTTAGTAATTTACAATCAACATCGCAAGGTGCTGGATTAACTTATAATGCCGACTGTTGGTCACTAGGTGTTGAAGTTGTGCATGATCTATATCTTACAAGTTTCGGATCTGGACAGAATTTAAGAGACGAATATACAATATATATATCGTTCTCTCTTAAAGGCTTAGTTGAAAGTAAATTGCAGTTTGATACATCAACTTTCACTCCATTAGGTTAATCATGATGACTATCCTTGATATTATTATATATTTATATTATAATAGCTTTTGATTGTTTGAGATATGAGGTGTAGTATTTACAAGTTTTTATTCACTATTATGATTGGACTTCTTATCTGTTCGTCAAATGTTTATTCATTTTCAACAGACGCTACTGGAGTTGCTCAAATTAGAAGCAGGAATATTAAATTAGCAAAAAAAGATGCTATTAATGATGCCCTGTTATCTGCAATTAAGCAGTATTACTACTCTATTGCTCCAGTTGAAAAAATCACAATACCAAAAATTACTAATAAGTATTTAAAATACGTGAAAAAATTTGTTGTCTTATCTGATAGAGTAGACGAAGGTAATAGAAAATATATAGTTAACTTGCAAGTAACAGTTGATACAATAGGACTTAGTGATGCTTCTGAATACACAAGCCAACAAACCAACTCTGCTGTTTTTTCAATTGAAGGTATCGACTATATGTTGATAGGTAGAGAAGTGTCTGAACAAATCATTATAGACCAACTTAAAAAGAAAAACTTTTTACTGTTAGATCAAGATTATTTCGAATATGCAACTCGTGATGATGATAATAACGTAAAAAAAATCCTTAAAAAGTTTAAAGACCATAATGCAAACTTTTATTTCAACCTTAATGCTGATTTAAAATTTGATGATTTTACTAATAAAGATTCTAAATGTGAATTAATTCTAACAACTTCTGTATATAATAAAATATCTGAAAAAACTGTGTTAAGAGTAAACACTGACTCGCAACTTGGAGATACTGTTAGCTGTGTCGAAGATGTGCTTGCAAAAGGAATGGTTAAAACTTTAGACTATATTAGAAGTAACGTTGTAAGGCTTGATACTATAGAAAATGTTTCTCATAAATTAAATATTATTATGCTTAACTTTACCAATATGGTAACTGTTAACAATCTGTTAAACTCACTTAAAGACAGAAAATATATTAGCGATTTTAATATCAAATCTTTTGCTCAAAAAGAAGTAACTATTGAAGTAACTGCTTTTATAAATGAAACGGATATGGTTGAAAGGTTATCTCTATTACTAGACGATAACACTAATATTTATATTGATGATAGCGAAGTTATCGTTAACTTCAATAATAATTAAGTAGCAACCTAGATAACGTAATGATAAATAAACTTTTAGACTTACTAAAACCTAAACGAAAAATTCTTATCCAAACTCATAATAATCCAGATCCCGATGCAATAGCTGCTGCGTTCGGACTCAAAAATATCATCACAAGATTACAAAAGAAACGTGTTACTATCGCCTACATGGGGATAATCGGTAGGATTGAGAACAGAAAACTTGTAAAAATATGCAATATAGATATGTACCGTCTTGACTCACTTAATATATCTAGATACGATTGCATCATAGTTGTCGATACGCAGATAGGAGCTGGTAATAGCTATCAAATAGGTGATAAAATACCTGACGCTGTCATTGATCATCATAACCGTATTATGCTCGATAAATCTATACCATTTATAGATATTAGAACGGAGTATGGTGCAACATCAACAATCATCACAGAGTATTATAAACAACTAGGATTAATACCATCACAAAATACAGCGATCGCTTTATATTATGGAATAAAAACAGATATCTTTGGCGTTGCTCGAAAAAGTATTCAAAAAGATGTTGATATGCTAGGGTTTATCTTTCCATCAATATCTATATCAAAATTAAATAAGATAGAAACCCCTGATATGCCTAATTTTTATTTTAGAAATATCGGTAAAGCGATCGATAGATCTGTAATTATAGGCGACCTCCTCTTCTGCGATCTAGGTACTGTTCGTAACCCTGATTTAATAGCTGAAATGAGTGATTTTTTGTTACGCATGCGTAAAATAACTACAGCGTTTATAGTTGGTAAAATTAAAGACACCTGTTATTTTTCATTGCGATATAAAAAGAATGATATTAAAGTTGGTATTATGGCTATCTCATTAGTTAAAGATATCGGTTACGGTGGTGGACACATGAAATCTGCTGGAGGACAAGTTCCTCTTACCGATAAATTAACGTACAAAGAAGCCGTTAAAATACTTAAAAAACGATTGATAGAGAAAATTAAAAATGTTGATCCTGAACATTATGAGGAAAAACGTATCTAGTATAAGTAAGAGGAGGATATATTAATGAAAAAGTATGTATGTTTAGTTTGTGCGTGGGTATACGATGAAGCTGTAGGCGATCCTGATTCTGGAATCGCTCCAGGTACTAAGTTTGAAGATATTCCTAATGATTGGGAATGTCCACTATGTAAAGTTAAAAAAGATCAGTTCAAACTGATTGAAGATTAAGAAGTTCGCAACATTAAAAGATTAAGAAATTAATAACTTAAAAGTTTTGAGATCTTAAAAATTTAGAGAATTAGAAATTTTATGTAGACTTAAAATAAACAGTAGGAGTTGCGATAATCGTATACCTCTACTGTTTATTTATGCATAGAAATAATATTGAGATTGAGATTGAGATTGAGATTGAGATTGAGATTGAGAAATTTTATATAGATTTGAAACAAACAGTAAGAGTTGCGATAACCGTATACCTCTGCTGTTTTTTTATGGATAAAAATAATATTAAGAATTCGTATTGAAAGATAAGAAAGAACCTGCTTAAACTCG
>CAMQYB010000085.1 GCA_947039055.1 uncultured Deferribacteraceae bacterium | reverse complement strand
TAGGTATGGGCGGGATTGAACCGCCAACCCCTGCAACGTCAATGCAGTGCTCTCCCATTGAGCTACACACCTATAATAAGTTGCACAGTCTGAATATAAAGCATACTATAAATATACCTGCTGTCAAGCGTGATCAAGGTATATATAATTATATGTATATTTTGATTAATAATAAAAATGAAACATTTTAAGGTTTATGTGTAGAAATAAGTTTTGTGTCTATTTGCAATATTTACGCAAGTTAGTGCATGGGTAGAAACAGAAAATTAGGTTATAAAAACTTAGAAATAAAAAAATAAAAAAAGGGTGAACTAAATGTCCACCCCTTTATATATGATAGTAATTAATTGTTGAAAATTACTAAAAGTTTAATTATAAACTATCTGAGAAATAAAAATCATTCAGGCATAGGAAAAACTTTATCGCCAACTTTGTAGTAGCTTTGGCTAAGAGAAAATGTCCCCCACATATTAGTAGCACTTACTATATATAATTTTTTATTTGGTAAGATAGTAGCACCGGGAGTAACGTTTAATAGATCGTCAACTCCATAATCTCCACCAACCTTAATGATAACTCCATCAGTACCAAATTTATATGCACTTGATTTAAAAGTAGTTTGAGCACCTGATGTGATATAAATAACTGTGCCATCAGTTATAACAGATTTAATATCAATTGGAAGAGTTATACTACCTGTAACATCTGTCCATTTAGGAGTAGCTGTATTATCAAATTTAAATATCTTGTTTGCAGTGCCATTAATGATTGCATATAGAGTGTCTTCAACTACGATTAACTTAATATCAGTAACATTAGTTGTAGGCAAGTTTAGATCGGTTATATCTGTTGAAGTAGTACCACTCACTTTATTAACGGTAGCTTTGCCACCAACAATCCCTGCGACATACACATCACTACCAAGCATAGTTAATGATTTAGGTTGCATCTTGTTACTTGCAAGTGGAACTGACGTTTGAATACCAGCAGTTGTTACTTTATGAAGATTTGCAGTAACTGCTCCACCTGAATTTTTTGTTGCTATATTGAAACTTGTATCATTACCTTTACCGATTGTAAAATCAGTAGTATTCATAATCGCAGAAGTTCCAGTTATAGCAACTCCTTTATCATCATACACAGTTAAAGTAGTAGTGTTATTTGTTACTATAAATACTTTATCACCGATAGCTTGCAACGAGTTAGATGTTATCCCAGTAGGTGTGATATTAGGAATATTTGTATAAACCTTTGCTTTATTTGTAAATAGAGAACCAGATGAATTAGCTTTATTACTAGTAAGTATATATGTCTTAAAAGCGTCCTTAGTACCTGTTGAAACTACAGACATCTCTCCAGTAGTTGGCATATTGTTTTTGTCTTGTCCTATAGCACTATCTAGATCTCTAAAATAATGAAAATCAGAATTAATAGTTTTTGTAGCAAGAAGAACATCTACACTTTGCTCAAATTTAACTAAATTAGGATCAGTCCAATAAACACCTTTACCGTTACCTGTTTTATTATCAAAATATAGATCCATTCTACTATTATCTAGATCATTAATCTTAACACCAAAATATTTAGTAGGTTTATCTTTTGGAGAGTATACAGCAGTTGTTAAACTTTTTGCTTCAACATATTTGAAAACAAGTTCCGTGTTCTGTCCGTCAACAATACTACCATGATGTAGATCGCCGATTTTATTTCCTTGATTTCTATAGCCTTCATCATCAATAGGAAGTTGGAAATCATATCCAGCAACATTATCTAAAAACTCTTTAGGTGGTAACACTGTTACAGGTGAATAAAAATCAACTACATTCCAATTGTTAAAATATTTATTATTATCTTGTACATAGAATTTTAACTCTCTTGAATTAGCGGTTGCGATAAGTTCTATACCTAAAAAATGATCACGATAAGGTTTTTTATATATAGCGTGTGTTCTATTATCTTTAGAATAATCATCATGATACCTAAAACGTTTTATTCCACTATCACTCTCAATTATATCATTGCCAGATACGGTAACTTTTGTACCGCCAGGTAAGGTATATCCAGCACCTTGAACAAAGTCAATAAACCTATTAGCACCCAGTGGTGGAGTGTTAATAATATTATTACTATCATCAAAATCAATAGACGTTTTTTGTTTAAAAAATTGAGGAAAATTATTGTTGTTGAAAAATATAAAATTCAATTTTTTATCAGCACCAGTACCTGAAATCTCAACACCGAAAAACTTCTCTTTTCCTGCACTGTATACAGCTCTTGCATTGTTGCCCTCTGATTGGTTATCATAAGTATAGAATACAGTTTTATTATCTGCACTATCAATAAGATTTCCGTTATCAGCTAGATTAAGTTTCATACCTAAAACAATTGGAGAAGCGTAACCATTCATCTTTGCAAAATCAATAAAACTAGTCGCATCAGATGGCTCTTTAGTTGAATTATCTCCCTCTTCCGTACACCCTGCAATAATACTTAGAACGCACAAACTTCCTAAAGCTAACAATATTAGCTTTTTAAATAACTTAGACATAATAATAACCCCCGTTTTTATTTTTATCTATTAGTGATATCTATTTCAAAATTAATAATACAGTAGTACAAACGTACGCTAGTATATTAATGTAATTTTTATATTTTTCAAAGTATTTACCACTCTCCATTATTACTCTCAATTAGCATAAAATATATAAATAGGTATGGGTGGATGGATTGAACCACCAACCTTTGCAACGTCAATGCAGTGCTCTCAATTGAGCTACACACATATGATAAGTTGCACAGTCTGAATATAAAGCATACTACAAATATACCCACTGTCAAGCGTGATCAGGATATATATATAGTTATATGTATATTTTGATTGATAATAAAAATGAAACATTTTAAGGTTTTAGTATGATAGATATCTGATTGATTAATACATGTATGATTAAAAAAATATTATACAGCTTTTTCGACTTTCACAACTTTTTCAACATTTTCTAGGTGATCGTTATTTTCAATATTATCTAGGTTTGCTAGTTTTTTCATATTCATACTTTTAATAATAGTTTTCTTAATGATTGTTGAACCAAGAACTTGTCCTGCAACACTAAACACTAAGAAAAGTAAAGCATATTGAAAAGGTAGTTCATAAATACGTCGCATAACAATAGATACAGGAATAGGGGCATGGATAGTCAAAAACCATGGAATAGAGAATTTTTTAAATCTCATTCTCAACATACCAAACGGTATTGATATAAGGAAACATAGTCCTGCGATTATCATTAATATAGAAATTAGTTGCTCATTCATAGTAAATTGTTATACACTATTTATATGCAATTAACAACATTATTAATAATCGGAACGGGTGGCTTTTTAGGATCAATATCAAGATATATAGTTAACTATATGTTAATTAATAGTAATTTTGTCGGATTAAACACGTTGACGGTTAATGTAGTTGGATCATTATTCGCAGGAATACTTATAAATTTCTTAAAAGATTTCAATTTAGTATACCTATTTTTCTTAATAGGTTTTTTAGGAAGTTTTACAACGTTCTCAACATTTTCTGTTGAAGTATTAAACTTTTTTCTACGAAAGGAGTATTTTTACGGTTTAGGATTTATATTTCTAAATTTATCACTTTCTCTCCTTGCAGTTTTTATCGGTTACTTTTTTGCAAATAAATTTGTATAATAGATATCGTGTACATAGGTTTAGAGTTACATATTAAAGAGTATTTAATTTTACTCTGTTTTATAATATACTTTTAAGAGGTTTAATATTAATGAATTCAAATACATTTGGTAAACTTTTTTCAATAACCACTTTTGGCGAAAGTCATGGTGAAGCTGTTGGAGTTGTAATTGATGGCTGTCCAGCTGGGATCAATATTAAGATTGAAGATATTCAAAAAGAGTTAGATAAGAGACGTCCAGGCAGTAGTGCACTTTCATCACCAAGGGATGAGAAAGATATCGCTATGATATATTCAGGTATATTTGAGGGTAAAACTACAGGCACGCCTATTATGATAATGGTGAAAAACGAGTCACAAAAAAGTGGTGATTACGATGCTATAAAAGATTTGTTTCGTCCAGGTCATGCAGATTACACATATTATAAGAAGTACGGTATAAGAGATCATAGAGGTGGTGGCAGATCGTCAGTTCGTGAGAGCATAGGACGTGTTGCAGCCTTAGGAATAGCAAGAAAGATTTTAGATTTTTACGGTATAGATATTTTTGCACACGTTACTCAAGTTGGCAAAATTAAGGCTGAAACATTTGATAGAGAGTTTATAGATGAGAACCCTCTGCATACTGCTTGTGTAGAAAAATATGATGAGATGAGTGCAGAAATTTTACGAGTTAAATCCTTAGGTGATTCAATAGGTGCTATATTAGAGTTCAGAGCAAAAGGTGTATATGCAGGAGTAGGTGAGCCTATATTTGATAGATTAAACGCAAGATTATCTTACGCATTAATGAGTATTCCTGCTGTAAAAGGTGTTGAGTTTGGTTTAGGATTTGATGCTGTAAATTATCTAGGATCACAGATGAATGATGAGATTGAGAGTGGTGGGTTTACAACAAATAATTCTGGTGGAATGCTAGGTGGAATATCGAACGGTGATGAGATTTATGGAAGGCTAGTTGTTAAACCTGTGTCGTCAATATTGATACCTAAAAAAACGATAGATGTTGATGGTAATGATAGCGAGATCGTAACGATGGGTAGACACGATAGTTGTGTTGCAGCAAGAGCAGTTGTTATAGTTGAGGCTATGATCGCATTAACTCTTGTTGATTTAATATTGATAGATAAATCAAAAAAATTATAATTAACGTGTTAGGTGTTATGAGATATTTAGAGTATATTTGTAGAATGTTAATAGGGTTTATTTTCGTATTAATACTCCCATATCAACTTTTCGGATCGTACATACATATAGATAATTTAGAGATGGTGGGCAGAGATAACATCACTGATGTTTTTATAGCGTTCGATCTTGAGAACAGTTTTATAAAAGATAGTGGTTACAGTTCATTATACGGCGATATAAAAGATAATGACGAAGAAAATTTTGTTATTTTAGGTAGATTATTTTTAGATCCATCAGATGATAATATGACAGGTGAGACTGTACAGGTTAAACAAGAAGAGAATATTATTTACCAATACGATGAGTTAGGAAATATTATATATAATGAGTTAGATGATAATATTACTATTGAAATGGTGGATGAATTTTTCGATGATATTTTTATCTATTCAGGTATAGAGTTATCGTTAAATACTCCTAGTACATTTTTTTTCAGAGCTAAATTAATTCATAATTCAGATAAATCAGATTATGAGAAACAACGTGAGTTTATGAATTTGACATCTGAGGCGATAGAGGCTTTTTACAGTTATACATTAGATTTTAAAATAGGTGCAAGAGACATATCTCACGCAGAAGATGAGCTTGAAGCGATGCTTGCTTACTTAGATATAATTGTGAACAACGATCATGGATATAGAGAGTTGCACTCAAGTTCAGAGTTAGATAGAATAACTGAAATTTTTGAAATTTTAGATGAAGTTGTAAAGATCCAAATGAAAGATGATATGGCGAATAAAGGGAAGGTTATAGAGTCTATATATGAGTATCCGTTAGCTGTTGTACCGTATGATGATGAGATATTTTTATCAAACTATTTTCCAAGAGTAATATTTAATGAAGCTAAAAAAATCCATACAAGTAACTTTTCGTATAACGATAAACGTATATTGATCGGCGATCTGTTGAGGCTAAATATAGATACTCTTTTAGAGTATGTTTACGATCTGGATACAGGTTCAAGAGATATAGAGGAGAGTAAGATAGATGCATCAAGTATCTTAACTTTTATAAAATCAATGAAGCTTAACGACCATGAATACGGCGAGGGAATAACTGTAGAGAACATGGAAAAGATAGATATTATGATAGAAATTTTAGAAGATTTATTTGGCATAAAGGAGCGAAAAGTTGAATACTTACAATACTGATAATATTTATAAAAATATAATTTTATGTTTTTTATGTTCGATATTTTTTATTAGTTGTGCACAGAAGTTGGATAAATATAGAGGCGAGATAGAGAGTGTGAAAGCACCTACAGAACTTTTAAAATTGAGTAGCAAGATAGTTAAAGATGATGATTTAAGCCCGAGTGTAAAGACAACATTGTTGTTAGATGTATCGAGTAAATCATTAATTTTTTTTCCAGTATATATGAAGTATTTAACGGTTGGCAGAATAGATAGAAATAGTAGAGAAGTTTTAGCATTGATGAACGTGTGGAGGTTCATGATAAACTCCCCATTTTTAGTAGGCGAAGATAATGCGAATGATTTGCATAAAAGACTTCTTGCACTGCTAAGCAGATATTAGTGTAAATAGTTTTTAGGTAGTAGGTTAATTTTTTCAGCAGAGTGTTTTAAGGTTTTTCGTATCAGAACATACCCATAATTAACAACATTATTCAAAAATATGTTACATTCTGTAACACATTTCGACAAAACGTCACATATAATTATATACAAACCTTTTTTATTATGATAAAATGTACCCATCTTAAAAGATAACTAATTAGGTGGTATTATGTTTACATATGTAAAATTAGAAAATTATAAATCATTAGTCAACTTAGAAGTTGACTTAACAAGCAAAAAAAACACTCCAAAAAACTTAATATTAATATACGGCGAAAACGGTGCAGGCAAAACAAACTTTGTTAAGAGTTTTGCTACTTTATGTGAAACTTTACAAACAAGATCAAAGAAAGAGATGTTACAAAGCCTTTTAGAAAAAAAGGTGTCGAATCCTGATGATGAAAATATAAAAGAAATTAAGTATACTATAGGATATGAGCAATTTCTAAAACTTATGTTTAAAGATATTGAAAAAATAATTCAAGATAATAAAACTATAAAATCTAAAGGGAATATGGTCTTAGAGTTTGGATTTAAAGTTAAAGGGAAAAATGGTGTTTATCGACTAGAAACTAACGACAATGAAATTGTTTATGAAAAACTAGAATACGTTTGTAATAAAAATAAAATAATCTTTTTTGAAATAAAAAAGGGTGAAATTTTCCTTAATAAAAGTATTTTTAAAAACTTAAAATACTTAAAGGAAGTTGAAGATTTAATAGAAAGATATTCTGGGAAACACTCACTATTATCATTACTTGTTTATGAAATTAAAGATAAAGCAAAAGGATATGTACAAAAGCAAATTGATAAAAGTTTGTTTGATGTAATTAATTACTTTCTGGATCTAAATATTAAAGTAGAAGCTGGAAATAGTATAGGATTTAGTAGTAGAGTTGGGATTACTCATTCCGTGATAGGTAAACTGTCAGAAGGTAAAATATCTATAAAAAAAGAAGATGAACTTAATAAAGCGGAAGAGTTGCTAAATACTTTTTTTACTTCATTGTATTCAGATATTAAAAAAGTATATTATAATAAAATAATTGATAATGAAGACAAGATAAAAT
>CAMQYB010000084.1 GCA_947039055.1 uncultured Deferribacteraceae bacterium | reverse complement strand
ATTTATATATACTATTAATATATTGTATATCATAAAAAAAAGCCACTCGAAAGTGGCTTTTTTTATATATTGCTTTAAAACTTAATTACTTAATTCTTAAACTGTAATCATTAAAATTAATGATTAACGAGTAGCTTCTACTGTAACAATGATTTCACTAGTTGTTGCTGTTCCAGTTGCAGGAGTACGAGTCATAACAACTGTTGTATCGCCAGGTACTGTTGTACCAGTACCTTTTGGAGTGATAACACAAGTAGTTGAAGCAACTTCGATAGAGGTTGAAGCAGCTTTCACAGCACATGTGTATATATCTGCAGCAGTAACCGCTGTTTTCGCTTTAGTTTCATTACTCCATGTTTCTTGATATTTTAATGGAGCTAATGCAGCTGAAGAATCTTTAGCTATTAATACTGGTCCAGCAGTATCATCATTTTGAAATATTGCAAAGCTAGTAAAAGTAGCTGAAGCTGCATCAGTAACTTCAACATTTTCTTTACCAGTAACTGCAACGCCATTTGAAGTTAATGAAGCTGTGATTTCAGTTGCAGCAGCTTTTAATACTCCTGTAACTAGTCCTGTAGCTGGATCAACAGTTGCATTAGTTGTAGTTGTTGAAACCCAAGCTGCATCTGTAGTAATTACAACATTTTTAGCAGCTTCGCCTTCACCAAAAGTAGCTGTAGCTACTAGTTGAGTAGTTGCATCCACTGCTACTTTAACGCCAGCTGGAGTAACAGCAATACTTTTTAATACTAGAGCTGAAACAGCTGGAGCATAAGTTACGTTATCATAAAGATCTGAAGTTACAGGATCAGCTGTGCTATCTCCAGGTGTTTTAACTGATAATGTAACTGTACCTACGATTGCTGCTGATAAATCAACTGTAACAATACCTGCTGAAGTTACTGCGAAACCAGCTGCGTCAGATGATTGACCCCAAGTTACTTCTTTAGGTGCTACAATTGCTTCGCCTGCAGCATCAACAGCTTTAAGCTGAGCTGATACATTGTCAAATAGAACTGGAGCTTGACCGTCTGCACCAACAATTGATACTGCTGCTTTTGTTGTTGCTGCTTCGTCTTCTGAACATGCTGCTAATGCTACTACTGATAAAAGTCCAATTAATAATAATTTCATTAATTTCATAATATACTATTCTCCCTTGAATAATTTTTTTTGTAACAACTCAATACCTTGCTAACCATAGTTTACTAAAAACTGTAAATCACGTATTAGTACTGTATTGTTATTGGTACGTTATTTTTAATATACACACATTTTTTTAAAAAAGCTACTATTATTTTAAAATTAATTTAAAAAGTTTTCTAATAAGATCAGAGAGTTAAAAATATACTATAATAAATATAAATAACTACTTGCTTCTTACATATACTTTAACTTATTTAATATAATCTAATTCAGATACTTTTACTCCTTATACTATATCTCGCAACTCATATAAAGCATCTCTTTTTCAAAACCTACTGATTTATATAAACCTATCGCTGAATGATTATTATGTGATACTGAAAGCTCTAGCCTCTTATATCCCCTTGCTTTTGACCAACCTTGTAATAAAACAAAACATTGTTTACCGATACCCTTATTCCTGTATGCTTCATCTATTATAAAACATGTTACAAATAACTGCTCGCTATCTATAAACGCAAACTCGTTCTTGCGTACTCTATCTTGGACTAACGCACAACCTAATATATTTTCATCATCATCTTCAAAATATAAAAACACGTCCCTGCCATCTAACAATCTTTCATGGTCTTCCTCTGTGTCTAACTGTTTTGATAACAACTCGTAATATGCATGATCGCCGTAATCTCTAAATAGGTTCGGATACTGTTCTGAATGGGATTGTTGTAACTCTAAGATATAAGTTGTAACTCTATACATCTCTATATCACTCTCTGCTTGCTTTATTAACACTTCTTCCTCTCTAAAATTTTATTATTTATACCTTATTATATATACACCTAATTTACAACTTATAATTAGGTGCTATCTTATCTATTAAATAATTTTTAAATATTTTAAAATATCCTTATATTATTTATCTTCTGCGTACTGTAACTATTATAAACTTAACTTATTTATAAATATTTAACTTTTTTTCCTATAAAATAAATTATCTAAGCGATTAAATAATCAGTTCTAAATAATAACACGCAATGATTCTTTTTTGCCAATATAAAAAATGAAGTGGTTATACATTTATATAAAAAGTAACTAAAAAATATTTAAAAATACCGTAATATAAGGGAAAATAATCAATTTAACATGCTTTTTATCAATTATATTAACAGATACATGAATTAAAAATTAATAGTATGGAAACTTAAAGATAACTTACTTATCAAAAAGATACTTAAACACTCTTTATATTTATGGCACAAAATTTGTTAAATGTATAAAAACACTATACAAATCTTTAAAAAACACTATATTGTTTGTTATAGTATTTTAAATAAGGAGAATTTATGAAAAAACTGATTTTTAAAATAGCATTACTAAGTATGCTATTAGTGTTTGTAGCTTGTGCTAACGATGAAACCAGCACTGGTGGTAGTGCTAGTTTAACTATACCTAATAGCACGTTGGTTGCTAAATTTTTTGGCGATATGGCTTCTAAGGATCAAAATCCAGAACGTAGAGCTAACGCCGGAAATGCAGGAATTGATGCAGGTGGTGTTACTTTTAAGTTTGATAAACAATCTGCAGAGTTTGTAAATGGTAATGCTAAAATCACGTTTCATGAAGATGACAATACTGCTGCTGAACAGAGTGCTGCTCTTAAAGCAAGAATAAGATTTGAAGCAAGTGCTATAATTCAAAATCCGAGCAATAAGATTGATGGATTATCTAATCTAGTTGGGGTTGACATAGAAGTAGCTACTGACACAACAGCTACTGCTATTATTACTGTTAATACAAGTGGTGAATCTCAGTTTGAAAATGGAGAGAAAACTAAAACATTTAATATAAATTTAACTGGTGATTATTTTGTAGCACCTACAATTATACCTAATGAATCATTAATAACTGCATTTCAAAATGACAAATCTTTGAATATTAATGCAGCTGCTGGAATGGCAGGGATTATAGCTGATGAAATTACAGTTAATGTGATTGACGGTGATTTTCAAGATGATACTTCGGCTAATGTTACTTTTTCTTCAGGTGATGACAATGGTGGAAAACAATTAGCTGCTATGAAAAAGGCTGTTACTAAAGCTGTAAGTGATATACTTACACTTAATGCTGTTGAAGGCTTAAATACAACTGCTCTAGTTAATGTAAAAATAAATGGTTCTGGTGCCGCTACAGCTACTGTTACTATTAAACCAAAGGATAGTTTTGTATTTCAAGATGGAAGATATACTAAAACATTTAAGATAACATTAAGTAATGGAACTATTGGTTTCTCAACTATTTCCCACAGCACCTTGATTGCTGCGTTTAAAGATGGTACGGGTAATGATACGAATACTAGTCTTAATGCAACTTCTGGAACTGCTGGTTTTGGTGGTGCAGAAATTAATGTTAAATATTCAATTACTGATTTTGTGAGTGATACGGGTGCTAGAGTTAGTTTCGCTAAGACTGATTTTTCTAGCTCATTACAAGTTGTCGCTATGACTAAAAGTGTTAAACAATTAGTAGAGGCTATACTTAAACATAATGATAATAAAGTTGATGGATTAGATACTAATATCGAAGTTACTGTGAAAACTAATGCTACTGACTCAGCTACTGCTACTGTTACGGTTAAGGCGTTGCCAGGCTTTTTCTTTGAAGATAGTGCAAATGGTGATAATAAAACGTTTGAAATAGCTTTAACTGGTAAGTTTTCAATGCATAAGGAAGTAACTAATGCACAACTAACAGCTGCATTTAATGGTGGTACTGATGATCAATCTGCTAACACTTATCCTAACACTTCAAATGCTGGTATTGCTAAAGGAATGATTACTCTTAAATATTCATCTCCTAATTTTGATCCAGACAATGCCGTTTCTGTTACGTTTCATGCTGATCATATAACTTTCCAACAACAAGAGAACGCTATAGAATCAAGTGTTAAAGCAATTATGAAACTTATGATTGAGAACAATACAGTTACAGGGTTATCGCAAACTGTAACCGTTACGGATATAGTACGTAAAGATATAAAAACTGTTACAGCTACGGTTAATATTATGACAAGTAATGGGTATCTATTTGAGGATAATACTAATAGTAAAGCATTTAAGATAACTTTACAAAGTGAAGGGTTTGCACCATTATCAATAAGTTTAGATAGCTTCGAAGTTCCTGCCACTAACAACATTGGTGGAAAAGCGGGTGTTGCTCTATTTATAATTCCTGATGGCTTTGCTCATGTAACTATACCAGTTGCTGTTACATTTCATGCTGCAGATAATACCATAGACGCTCAAAACAAAGCTATTAAAAGATCTATGAAAGAAATGCAACTACTTAATAAAGAAGGAATTGTTGTTAGTTCTGTTGGTGATTATAATACCAATAAAACTATTGAAGTTACTTTTAGTCCTAAACCTGGTTATAAGTTTGATGGTGCAGATAGCAAAACAGTTAGGATCAGCCTTAAAGGTGATTTTGCGGATGTAGTAGATCGTTACAAAATAGTAGAAACTCCTTTCACTCTATCAGGTTTATCTCCGATACGTGGAAGAGCTGGAATACCTACATTGCGATTTCAATCAGGCTTTAGAGAGCCAGCAACTGTACAATGTATGAGTTGGCATAGTAGTGACAAGGGTAATGCGAGAAAAGGTGCCGCACTTAGAGCTTTAGATAAAATGCTTACAGAGAACAACTCAAGTTATCCTGATAGCGACTATCCATTTGCAGTAGAATATAAGAAAGGTTCTGTTAGATTTAAGCAAGATGCTGATGGGGATATGTGGTGGGATAATGCAGCTCATTTTCAAGCTGATTTAACAGTGGATGACAATAACTATTATTTTCCTAATGGTACACGTAACAGGACGATTACATTTAGACTTCTATGTACTATTATATAAAAGTTTATATAAAATTAATCAAATTCTTATAATAAAAACCCCATCTTGTATTAAGGTGGGGTTCTTTTATATTTAACTATAAATAACTTCTCAGCACTAGTCATAAATAAGTTCTCAGACGATCAATCCATACTATAATAATATTAGATGATAACAATTAATTAAATATCATATATATGCTTTCCTACATATACCTACTTTCGATAACTTCGTTATTAATGCTTATGTTAATGCGTATCACAATATTTAGATTTAATTTCAAGACTTTTTTTGTATTTAATAATATAACTTACCTATCATAACTTATTAAAAAACCCTTACTCATTATTGATTAAAAAGTTGTAATGTATAAAAAAACACTATACAAATCTTTAAAAAACACTATATTGTTTGTTATAGTATTTTAAATAAGGAGAATTTATGAAAAAACTGATTTTTAAAATAGCATTACTAAGTATGCTATTAGTGTTTGTAGCTTGTGCTAACGATGAAACCAGCACTGGTGGTAGTGCTAGTTTAACTATACCTAATAGCACGTTGGTTGCTAAATTTTTTGGCGATATGGCTTCTAAGGATCAAAATCCAGAACGTAGAGCTAACGCCGGAAATGCAGGAATTGATGCAGGTGGTGTTACTTTTAAGTTTGATAAACAATCTGCAGAGTTTGTAAATGGTAATGCTAAAATCACGTTTCATGAAGATGACAATACTGCTGCTGAACAGAGTGCTGCTCTTAAAGCAAGAATAAGATTTGAAGCAAGTGCTATAATTCAAAATCCGAGCAATAAGATTGATGGATTATCTCCTCTAGTTGATGTTGATATAACACATGATGAACTTAGTGCAACTAAGGCGACTGCTTTAGTTACTGTTAAAACAAGTGGTGAATCTAAGTTTGAAGATGGAGAGAAAACTAAAACATTTAATATAATATTAACTGGTAAGTATTTTGTACCACCTGCAATTATACTTAATGAAACATTAGCAATTGCTTTTAATGACAACGATCCATCTGATCTTATTACTGCATCGCCTGGAAATGCAGGGATTGCAGCTGGCGAAATCGTTATTAATGCAAATAATGGTGATTTTCAAGATACGGATAATACGGCTGAAGTTACTTTTGATAATGCTGAAATTAACGCTACTCAATTAATTGCTGCTATGAAAAACAGTGTTAAAACAGCCGTAGATGATATTTTAAAACAAGCCACTAATACTGTTGAGGGTTTAAGTACAGAAACTCTAGTTAGTGTAAGGATTAGTGGCACAAAGGGTTTAGCTACCGTTACAATTAAAGTAAAGGATAGCTTTAGCTATAGCTTTGAAGATGGTAGTAACGCCAAAACATTTGTAATAACTTTAACTAGTGATCGTATTAAAAAAACAATTATACTTAATACTAAGTTAGCAGAGATATTTAATGGTGCGCCTGATGACAAATCTAGAACTGTTAATCTAATTGGAGGAGTTGCAGGTATTAAAGCTGAGGGAATTATCCTAAATGCAGTAGCTGGTAAATTTGATACAAGCAACACTAATGTTATCTTTCATATTGGAGATACTACTGCTGCAAATCAAAATGCAGCTATTCTATATAGTGTTAAATTAGTAGTAAATGAGATACTTGGGAAGAGTGTGAATAAAATTGATGGATTAAATACAAATGCTGTATTTAAAGTGGTGATTGCCGATAGTACTACTGCAACTGCAACAGCTACTATCAATACAATAGATGGTTATGAATTTGAAGGTGGATCTACTAGTAAAGACATTGTAGTTAAGTTAACTGGTACGTTTACAAATCATACTGTAATACCAAATAGTGATTTACAATCAGAGTTTGATGGTAATGACGAATCTCCTAACCATAATGAGGAACCTGGTAAAGCTAGTATTAGGAGTAAGGAAATTACTCTTAAAGTAATTAATGGCAAATTTCAAGACGATAATAATGTTGCTGTTACTTTTCATGGTAACGATGATACGATTGCAGAACAAGCAATAGCTATTGAATATACTGTTAAAAAAATAGTAGACTTCATGCTTGTTCCTTCTCGGAATAAGGTAAAAGGTTTAGATGGAAAGAGTACTGTTAAATTTATAGAAAAAACTGGAGAGACAACAGCAACGGCAAGAGTTACTATTAAGTCAATCGGTGGTTATAAGTTTGAGGATGGAACTACTAGTAAAACATTTACAATAACCTTAAATAGTATGGGTTTTGAAGGTGCAACACTTTATGTTAATGCAAATGCTCCTTCTCAGACAAGGGCTGGATTAACTGGATTTATAATTCCTAAAGATTTTTCAGATATTACAGATAAAGTAGCAGTTACATTTCATAATCTAGATAACGTGTTTGATGATGAGAAAAAAATTGCTATTAAAAATGCTATGCTTCAGATGAATTTGCCTAAAGGTAATCCATTAAGTGTAAAAAGTGTTGGTGATTTTCAATCAAATGATAATACTATTGAAGTTACTTTTAACAATAATAAGGTAGTTAAGATATATTTGAGTGGTTATTTTGGGGACCAA
>CAMQYB010000083.1 GCA_947039055.1 uncultured Deferribacteraceae bacterium | reverse complement strand
TCTTCTATAAAATTTAGAACTATTTTTATAACTTCTGGTAAAGCTTTTTGACACTCATCTGTTAAAACTATCGATGCATCAAGTGACTTAGGAACAACTCCAACTAGCTTAACAATATCAGGAATATCTCCTCTAAGTCTTGCGTGTAACAATGTTTCTTGAAAACCTATCTGATGTGGAGAGATTTTCATCGGAACTCTTGAAAGCATGATATCTTCTTTATCATACACAACTATTGCACCTGGCTCTTTATCTGAAGCTATTGCATCTATTGCAATTAATATATCTGCATCTGCAATATGACTGTTTGTAAACATACTCGCTGTTCCACAATCAACTAGTTCAACATTTTCTGGTAACTTTAATTTCTCTAACTCCATTATCGCATGAACACCGATACCTTCATCAGTAAAAATATAATTGCCTATACCCATAACTACTATCTTCTTCAACTTGAACTCCTTAAAATAGATAATAAAATGAGGAGATCTAAATCTCCCCATAATATTATAATCACAAAATGTAAATTAGATTAATAACTTACTATCTTACTATCTTACTTTAACTTTAACAAACTCAACGCCATCAGGATCAACAGTATGTACTGCACATGCAATACAAGGATCAAATGAGTGTATTGTTCTAACAATCTCTAAAGGATTTTTTGCATCAGCAACTTTAAGATTCATTAATGATTCCTCATAAGGACCTTTCTTATTCTCATTATCTCTAGGTGATGCCACCCAAGTTGATGGAACAACCGCCTCATAATTTGTAATCAGTTTATCTTTAATAACAACCCAATGTGATAACATTCCACGTGGAGCTTCATTGAAACCAACACCTTTATATTCACCAGCTGGGATCGTTGTAGGATTGTTATACGCTGTGTCTCCACTTGCATAATTATCTATTAATAATTGATAACACTCTTTCGTATAATCAACCATCACAAGAGTTTTGATAGCTCTTGCAGCGTTACGTCCCATAGTTGAGTTCAACTGATCAACAGTTAAACCTAATTTAGATCTAACATAATCAACATATTTTACAGTCGAAGCATGACCTAATTTATAGTTCACCATAATCTGTGCAATAGGACCTGTTTGAGTTACATTACCATCATAACGAGGAGCTTTACACCATGTATATTTTCCATCATCTTCAAAATCTGTATAGTTAGGAGTCTGCTCACCAACATATGGATGAAGAGGATCATTCTCTTCATACCAAGCATGTTTAGATGTTTCTGTTATTTTTGAACGAAGATCTGTATCTTTCCAATCTTTAAACTCTCTTACAGATTTCCCTATAATAACTCCACCTTTAATAGCAAACTTAGTAGCTTTACCGTCAAGTGGAATATCAGGAGTAGATATATAGTTAGGTGAAGCTTTACCCATGTTAAACCAATCTTTATATATTCCACCGATAGCTAAAACATCTGGTACATATACTTGATTGATAAACTTATCAACTGTGTTAATAATATCGCCTAACCAATCTAATTTCTCAATATTTAAACCTGTATATCCATCCATGTTAAGTTGAGTTGAAACTCCACCTACACAAAGATTTTGAATATGTGGGTTTTTACCACCGATGATCGCAACAGCTTGAGCAGCTTGTCTTTGAGCATCTAACGCTTGAAGGTAATGTGAGAAAGCCATTAAATTTATCTCTGGAGATAAACGCATATCTTGATGTCCCCAATAACCTGCACTATAAATACCTAGATTTCCAGTGCTTACAAAAGCAGTTAATTTATCTTTAGCTTCTTTCATATCGTTAACAGAGTTTTTTGGCCAACCTGATAATCCTTCAGCTATTTTTCCAGCTTTTACAGGATCAGCTTTCGTAGCAGAAACTATATCTATCCAGTCAAGTGCTGTTAGATGATAGAAATGAACTATATGATCTTGTAACGATTGAATTGTTAAAACAAGATTTCTTAACATCTGTGCATTGAAAGGTATCTCTACATTTAAAGCATCCTCAACACAACGGATAGAACCTAACGCATGTGTAGTTGTACAAACTCCACAAAATCTTTGAGCTAAAGACCAAGCTGATGCTGGATCTGAGCCTCTTAAGATTGTTTCTATTCCTCTAAACATCTGTACTGATGACCAAGAATCATCAACTACATTATTATCATTTATCTGCACATCTATTCTAAGATGACCTTCTATCCTTGTGATCGGATCTATGGTAATTCTCTTCGCCATTTTAATTATCTCCTATTTTATATCTTTATATCAATTATATATATACTCTAAATTAATCTTTTCTAGGGTCGCCTTTAATATTAAGGTTAGGTAATACTGGTACTAATTTTATAAGAATTACGTAACCCCATAATATTACTAACAGTAATGCAGTTGTTGTTATCGTCTCTCCAAAACTAGGGAAATATCTGTTCCAACCAGCTTCAACATTGAAACCTAATAAGTAAACTCCTAGACGATATAAGCATACACCTGCTATCATGAGGCATGAAGAGATAAATACTCCTCGTTTACTTCTACCAAGTTTTGTTCTAAGAGCTATATACGCTGGTATCCCCATTGTTAAAAATTCCAATATAACAAAAACCGAATTTAAGCCTGACGTAAATAAATATCCCCAAGCACCTGACGTTGTCAACGATATAATTCTAACAACTATCCAAGTAAGCGTTGCATAAGGAATTAACTTAGCAATTCCATATATACTTTTTTCAAATGGTCTATGTAACAATTTTGATGTCAACATAGATACAAGAATAATAGATGCAATACCCATTATAAATGCAGTTATTAAAAATAGTAACGGTATGAAGTTTGACTGCCATAAAGGATGTAGCTTATGTCCTGTTGCTATCAACATTGTGCCAAGTGAAGACTGGTGCATTGAAGGTAATGTTACACCTATTGCAATAATTAAAAATGTGATTTTCTCAAGAACATGATACCACTTTTTTGAGAACGCAGAGAAACGTGGATACTTTTCAATAAGCGATGTACGCTCAAAAACAGCTGGTAAAAATTCTAACATCGTTACACCAGTATATGCCATAACGCATAACGCTACTTCAAATAATGCAGAATTCAACTGCCAGTTACTTGGAACAAAAAAGTATATCGCATTCCATGGTCTACCAATATCAATCATTACAGCAAGACCTGCTAGTGAGTATCCAAACATAGATACTAAAACTCCAGATCGTACCATGTGATGATACTTATATTTATTAAATATATAAACAAGTATCGCAAGCACATATCCGCCACAAGCAAACGCAGCACCTATAGAAACATTTACCGATTTCCATGTTCCCCAAGGATATCCATCACTCATATTTGTGATGTAACCCATACCCATCCAGTATCTATACATAACTATTAACACAGCTAAAATGATTAGTGCAGTGGTTATATAAAATGTTGGAGTGAAAATATTACCTCTACGAATTATATATTCATGATGATGTCCAGCCATTTATTCGCCCCCCTTATCTTTTTCATCTTTAGCCTTTACGTCTTTAGCCTTTACTTCTTTCGCTTTACTATCAGCAACTTTTGTATCAGTAGTTTTTGCACCACTAACTTTCGAGTCACTAGTTTTTACATCTTCTACATACTCATCTTCAAACTCAACACCTTCAAACGAGTCATGTGCATTTCTCTTACCATTGATATATCCAACAACTGCTAATGTAAGAAATAAACCGATCGGAGCTATACCTAATGTATATATTGTATGGTGAAGTTTTTCAGAAACTGCTGCGTATGAATAATCTTGAATTCTTTCATCAAAACCAAGATATTTAAAATCTACAGCAGATAGATATATAACGTCTGTTCCACCGTTATCGTACTCACCATAAACTTTATCTGCAAAATATTTTCCAGGATTATTCGATATACGAGATTTCGCATCTTCCATAAGATCAACACGCTTACCATAAATAACAGCACCCGTTGGACAAACATTTGTACATCCAGTACCAGATATACCGTTAGCTCCAAGTGTTGATTTACACATATCACATTTAACAATCTTAGGAACTGCTCTCTTCCACTCATATTTAGGTATCAAGAATGGACAAGCTAATTGACAATATCTACATCCGATACAGTACGATGCATTGTATTCAACAACTCCATCAACTGGATCTTTAGTTAATGCCGCAACTGGACAAACTGATACACATTCAGGATGATTACAATGCATACATTGATGTTTGATAAAATGTACATTATCTTCTGGATCAACATATTTTTGTATAATATTTCTAAATCTATAGTCGTTTGTCTCAACATTTAACCAAGGTCTATCAGGATTAAATTGATCTCCAGGTGCAAGTTTCGGAATTAAATCCTCTCTTACAATAAAGTTCTGATCCTCTGGTGCTATAACATTATTAATATATGATTCTCTGTTAAGAAAATTAATCTCATAACAGCTTATAACACATGCTTGACATCCGATACACTTAGTCGAGTCATAAAACATACCTACGGCTTCTGGAGAAAACTCCCTCTTCGCAGCAGCTTCTGCATCCTTAACGCCAACAGTTGTAACTGCACCTGCACTAAGTACAGCGGCTGTTCCAACTTTTATAAATTCTCTTCTACTTGTTTTCATCCTCAGGCTCCTTAGATAGCTTAGATGCATAAACTGCACCAGCACCAACTGCTGCACCGATAATAGCTCCAACTAAAACACCTTGTGATGCTGTAGCTCTGTCACCTAAGTCTGCTTGCTGTGCTGGTGGAACATTAGAGCTAAGTCTTGGTTGTGCCACCTTAGCATGAGTAAATAAACTATGCTTAAATAGAACATCTCCCTCAGTACAACCGATACACGGATTACCGTTACCGATAGGCCAAACGATACCTTCATTAAATTTAATAGCCGAACAGTTTGCATGAGTCTCTGGACCTTTACATCCTAATTTATATAAACAGAAACCGTTTCGGTGACCTTCATCACCAAACTCTTTCGCAAATCTTCCTGCATCAAAATGAGCTCTGCGTTCACAATACTCATGTATCAATGTTCCGTATGCAAATAATGGTCTCTTTTTAGAATCCATCTCTGGTAACTTATTAAAGTTGAGTAAATACATTATTACTCCCAATAAGTTATAAGGATTTGGAGGACAACCAGGAAGTGATAAATAAGGAATACCCTCTGGAAGAAGTTCTGGAGCTCCAACTGCACCTGTTGGATTTGATCCAGCAGAAGCTATACCACCCGATGTTGCACAAATACCTAAATTGATAACAGCTGCTGCTGAGCCTGCTACATGTTTTAATATATCAATAGCTGTCTTACCACCTATCTTACAGTAAACACCGTTATCTTTAATCGGAATAGATCCTTCTATTATTAAAATATACTTACCAGCATATTTCTTCATAGCTGCTTCTAATAATAACTCCGCACCATGACCAAAATCTGCCATCAATGACTCTTGATAACATAAATTAACTAACTCTAAAATTAATTCCGCAGGTGATGGATGTGTTGCTTTTAATACAGCCTCCGTACAACCAGTACACTCCTGAAAATGTAACCATATAACTGGCGGGCGATTATCAACATTTGATGCCGCCTCTGCTGCATCCGTTGCCATAGTCAATGGCAATCCTAGTGCTGTAGTAATCGTACCTAACGCCTTAACAAAATCTCTTCTCGACAGGTTAGGGGTTAATAAACTCCTCTCTACCATATGTGCCTCCGATATTTATCATCTATAAAAATTCCTGTGCATATTACTACTATTTATATCTTTTTTCAAGCATTATTATATATGCTTATAAAACAATACTCTATATTTATACAGTAAGACTAAAAAAGTTGTTTATTGATTTGTAGTTACAAGATTTTATACCATAATATGTTTTTACATATATGATCTATAATGAGACAAAAATAGTGGTAAAAGAAAATCCTCTTACCACTACTATTAAAAAATATTGAAATTTCATGAGACTATTATATAACTGTGTTATAATTAAATAATGTCAACTACTCGTAAAAAGTTTATAGGTGCATGAGTACCAAAAGGTAAACCAGCAACTACAACGATCTTATCGCCAAGTCTAGCATACCCAGCTTCACGTACCTTTTCTATCGCAACAGATATCATCTCTTCACTACTTTTTACCTCATCAATCAAGATAGCTTCTGTACCCCAAATTAATGATATCTTTCTACAAGCTTCATCTGTTGGGGCTAACGCTAACACTATTGATGATGGTCTAAATCTTGCAATACTGTACGCTGTGTATCCTGTACTTGTCATCGCTACTATCGCTTTCGCATTTATATCTTTTGCAAGCCAACATGCAGCTCTTGCTAATCCTAAAATAAGTTCCTCAGCGTATACATCACTACCCTGTGAATTGTCAAGTCGTTTAGAGTAATCTAGGGGTGCAAAATCCATACTTAATGAAGATAGAGAGTAACGCTCTGCTGCTTTTGCAATCTTTGATAATGTCTTAACTGCTTCAAGTGGATAATGTCCGTTCGCTGTTTCATCTGATAACATAAGTGCATCTGTACCTTCTGCAACTGCATTAGCAACATCTGTTGTTTCACTTCTTGTAGGACGAGGAGAAAGTACCATACTTTGTAACATCTGTGTTGCAGTAATTACCATAGCTCCACAACTGCGTGCTTTATTGATAATAATTTTCTGCATGTGTGGAACTTCTTCAAACGGAACTTCAACACCTAGATCGCCTCTTGCAACCATTACGCCATCTACCGCTTTTATGATCGACTCTAAATTTTCCATAGCTTGTGGTTTCTCTATCTTTGCTATCAGTTTAGGGTGATAACTACTATTAGATATGATATCACTTATCTCTTCCAAATCTTCTGCTGATCTTACAAATGATAGTGCGATATAATCTAAACGTTCTTTTAATCCAAACTCTAAATCTGCTCTATCTTTAGCACTAAACGCTGGAATACGTAATTTCGATTTAGGAAGATTAACTCCTTTCTTCGTGAACGCCATTCCACCACTTATAACCTTACACACAACATCGTAATCGTTTATTTCAATTATCTCTAAATCCATAATACCATCGGCTATAAGAATACTCTCACCGATCTTTATCTCTTTATGCAACCCTTCATAATCAACTGGTATTGTACCCTCTGTTGAACGTGATGCTTCACGCAATATTACATTTTCACCTGCTCGCAACTGAATACCCTCATCAGGCAATATACCAAGACGTATCTTAGGGCCGCAAAGATCTTGAAGTATACCAACATGCATACCTAACTCTGCTGACGCTTTATGAATCATATCAATTAATACTTTATGAGTTTCATGCGTACCATGTGAAAAATTTAAGCGCGCCATATTCATACCACTTAAAATCATATTTCTGATGATATCAATATTCGCTGATGCTGGACCTATCGTACAGACTAATTTCGTTTTTGACTTAGATAACATATTTTGTGACTCCACTATTTTAGATAACAATAATTGTAAGAACAATAACCTATTTAAAACACTTTAGCATTTTTAATGTTTTTAATATTTTTAATGTTTCAATTTTCTCTTATGATATATTAATAACCGTTAGATGAAAACATATTTTATTTT